>NZ_CP046534.1:300000-600000 GCF_009827135.1 Blochmannia endosymbiont of Camponotus nipponensis
ATCGATATTAAGATCCTTATCTCTCCAACATAAAGAACATACATCCATGCTCAATAACAATCTAGCACATCTAAAAGGACCATATAATTTAAATTTTCCATATACACTTCCACTTAATTCAGGTACAATTGTACTGAGATCTGGAGCTACAAGCATTATATTACAAACAGACGCTTCTTCCTTTAAGTCTCCTTTTATTTCTAACATGTTAGAGCCCCACTTGATTGATAATGCAGGAATTTTCCATTTCCCAATTGAATTGATATATAATGCGCCTATACATGAGATACGATTATTTTCTATACTCCCATGGAGATTTACGTTGGACACCACTACATCCCAAATATTAGAACACAAACGCCCCTGATTAGTAATATTGCCTGATAATTTGATAGGATATTTCAACCATTTTTGAAAAATATTGATTTTATTTAATACAAATACACTATTCCAACTAATCATATCGTTCCAATTCACCACTCCTTTCATCTCAATATATCCATCCAAAACGGTTGCTCTCAATTTAGAAATAATACAACCATTAACATCTCCTTGAACATCCATAACTATACGTGCTGATGAAAATGTGGCACCACTTAATTTCGAAGTTACTTGAATACAATAATTTCGTACTCCACCATCTAAATAAAAATCAAACTCTTCTACCAAAGCATCATTCTTTCCCAAAAAATAAAGTGGTATTTTTCTGCCCACCACAGATATACTTATAGGCACACCAAATTGCATTATCCTAGTTTTTAATAATACATGCACTGTAGCAATAGCACCTAAAAAATCACATTTAAGGCATAACTCATTATACAACTCCCCCGTAATAACTAATTTTATCTGACTTACATCTCTATTCTCAATATTATCAGAACTGCTGCTAGTATTAATAGCATCACATAAAATATAATTAGCTATGATGTTTATTGGGTAATACTCTTGAAATATTACATTACCTGTTATGTTAAAATAACCGTATGGTAATTTAATGTTCAATTTAATATTTGCAACCTGATTACATAAATATGTTTGTAAAAAAAAATAATTAACTACATAACGATGGTTATATTTATCAAAAATATAACAATTCTCTCCTTTTATATCCTCTACAATGATATTTAAAGGAATATTGCAATAAGACAATGTTGTTAATAATTGATTAGATAATGATCTTAATAAAAACTTTATATTCCAATTACTACTATACCTATATATATTTATCGCGTTAGTTTTAACATTTGACATATTTATATCAGTAATATTTACAACCGCTCCTTTGATATTTACAGGCAACACTGTCAATAAATTATTTTGAAATATCAATCCAGCATCTAATTTTATTAACTCAAATATAACATTATTTACTTTAATACGAGTATTATGCAATGTCACATTTTTTAATATTATAGGAAAGGGAACAGAAAAAATATTATCTTTTTTTATTTTTTCATATCTTTTATGTTCTTTATGTATCATATCAGTTTTATTTATTTTTATATGAACATTTTCTAAAAAAAGATGATCAATATATATCTGTTTATTCCATATACATTTTAGATTTAAAAAAATATTACATTTATCAACGGCAATTGTACCCATTGATGTATTGTATACCATATTATTTATATTGAAATCACCCCACCCGCCAGAAACAGAATCAAATTTCAATCCAGGAATACAATATGTAATACCTGTGAGAGTTAAATATGTTCCTACATTAGTGCCTAATAAAAATATAAAAACTCCACACATCATTACAGTCCATAATAAAAAAATCACACAGATTTTATTTATAAAGCTCATAAATCTGGTCCTAAATTGACGTACAAATATAAAAATCTATGATTTATTTTTCCTCTATGCACCAATGGAGTTGCTATGTCTAATTTTATAGGGCCTATTGGTAATTGCCATCGCACCCCAATACCTATTCCAGATTTAAAATTATTCCATTTAACATCATTAGTAATCTCTCCTGCATCTATAAAAATAGCTCCCCACCATTTACTAATTATATTATATTGATATTCAAATGTAGTAGTAATCAATTTAGTAGCGACATCTATAAAACACTCAGAATTATCACACAGATATAAACATTTATATTTGTATCCACGAATACCACTGTCTACTCTGGAAAAAAATCGTAATGGTAAATTAATAGATGAAAAATTGTTAGTGTCTATCCAACTTAAATTTCCACGAATTAAAAAACGATGTTTTTCTAACAACGTACGAATCCAAGTATTTTGCGCTTGCACAGCAATAAAATTAATATCTGACTTCCAACAATTATTAGATACATGAATTGAGTAACGCTGACTATCCCCCCAATATAACGCGACTTCATCACGTTTCCGAATGCGATATATACTTATCCCCGGATAAATCAATCTTACATTTTTAGTAACACAATTCTTAGAGCACTGATTACAGTACCAGTAGACATTAATTGCACGTTTCCATTGATGAGAACAATTCCAATAACGAGCTACATTCATAGTTACAATACTAGACTGAATCTTATGTGTATCTTCATGTATTAACCCTCCTTGCAATAAATAACATTGCTCTAATGGATTACTAAAAAGTGGAATTTTATAGCTTAAATCGATAAATTGCTCTGAAGTAGATAAACTAAAATTACTTTCTAAACTATGTCCATACGCATTAACCCACGGTTTTTTCCAAATAATTTTAGTGCGTAGACCTGTATCAACAGCATAACCAAACCCAGTTGCAAAATTATTTTTACTGCAAGGATACAGTAAAACATCTAATATTAATTTTTTTTTTGATGACAATGCACATAATCTGAAGAAATCGATACTGACTCGAACCAATTAGTAGAAGAAAGCCGACGATTCAATGCCATAACAGATTCAGCACTATAATATTCTCCTGGGTGTATATTAGATATATTTTTTAAATAATTTTCTTTAATGTGACTACCATGAAATTTAATTCTTTCAAAAACATAACGTTGGCCACTAAAAAAATCTATATTCCAAATACTCTGATGACGAGACGGTATAACAACAAGTTGACTATTTTGAAATTTAGCGTCAAAATACCCTTTAAATAATGCCAAATTATACAGTTTGTTTTTAAACTGTTCATAATCGTTGTGATTTAATTTTTTTCCAATAAAAGACCTACTGTCTTTTACTATTTTCTGATAATCAACATCTTTTATGCCATCTCCACTGAGGATAACATTCACTTCGGTAACTATAACTGGCATTCCAGGTTCAACTTTAATAACTAACAGATCAGGATCTGCTGTATTTAAAGACTGAAATGAAAAAAAAAACAACGTAGGCGCATAATAACCTAATGGACGTAATCCAGATCTAATTGCAGTATCTATTTTTTTTTTCAAACCCGAATCTACATAATTTACATTAGTATTAATATCCGATAATCTTTTACGTACATTATACTCTAATTCACTATCTAATCCTTCTACTCTTAAACTAATATCACTATTACACATCAACGGTATAAATAGATAAACTATCAAATATAATCGTACCATCATATATTTTTATTGTCCTTGCACGTATATTAAATACTAAGTATATAAAATTTTAAATGCAAACAGTATTAATAAACCAATTATAAATATAACATATTTATTAAAAATAAACCTTATCACAAACATCTTATATTATTTGTAAACTATTCAATATAATAAATATACAATTACTAATTTTTTAAAACATACAGTTTTAATTAAAAAAATTAATTTTTATCAATCAAAAAACAACAATTTTCTCATAATAACATATACAAACATGAATATTTCTATTGATTCTCAAATCACCATTCTTTAATTAATATAAAAACTCAATATGTCACATCTCACATGTAAATCTAAGTAATAATCCTGATAAACAAAACTTATAAATTAAAATTTTTAAGTACTGATGATAATTATTAATATCACAATAATATGGATATAAAAATATCAGCATATAATCAGATTAATTTAATGAAACTTGAAAACCTGGATTTAAAAAAGATCGATTAATATTTTTATAATGTAAAGGATTACCATACCAATCATTAACTACAGCACCAGCTGTCATTGCTATTGCATGTCCAGCAGCTGTATCCCAAATTTTAGTATAAGAAAATCTCGGGTAAAATTGTACACTGCCTTCTGCTATCAAACAAAACTTAAATGATGATCCAATATTAATAATTTTATAATTTTTTAATGTTTTTAAATAATTATGCAATTTATATTGATCGTAACATATATTATTACTACGGCTCATCACTACAATTGGATTATGAGATGTACGTACTGAAATATTTAAACGTTTTCCTTGAGAATTAATTTTCCATACTTGCCCATTATCTGCTGCATATAATATATTATACACAGGAACATATACCACTCCCATAATAGGTTGCCCATATTCTATAAGAGCAATATTAACAGTAAATTCACCATTATGTAATAAAAAATCCTTAGTTCCATCTAAAGGATCTATTAACCAAAAACAATTTTTATCTCTACATTCTTTCCATTTAGTGATATCTTCTTCAGATAAAATTGGAATATCAGGTGTCAAATGTTTCAACAAACACATGATAATTTTATGAGAAAATAAATCAGCATTAGTTACAGGAGATGTATCTAATTTTTTATATCTATATAACTTTATACTCCTATTGTAAATTTTCATAACTTCTGCTCCAGCTACGCGAGCAATACAACTTATTTTTTCAACCATTCCATAATGGAATATCATAATAATATATATCCTACTAATTTTTAGTATACTCCTAAATATATATTCACAACATATATCAATAATAAATTTACAAAATCTACGCTTGTTTTTAAGCCACCATATACACTACAATTGTCCGTTAATTAGATATTCTAAAATTTTTTATATAGCTATAAGTAAACAAATTCACACTATATTTTATTATTGTACAAAAGTAATAAATGAAAAAAATCTTTTTTTATAACACATAATAAAAAATTATTACATTATTCGTAGTTATTTACTATTAGAATCTTGGCTAAGAACAACAACGTTTATTTTAGCAAAAATTTCATTATAAATGTGAATATATACATTGTATGTGCCAATAGTTCTTAATACATCATGATTAGGTAACCTAATCTGAGATTTATAAATATTAAGACCAGAAGCTTTTGTGATAGCAGTAGCTATATCACGAGCACCAATAGAACCAAATAATTTCCCTTCCACGCCTGATTTAACTCTAATAATAACACTACCTAATTTATTAATTGTTTCTGCATAAAATTCAGCTTTATTCTGTGCTTCCACAGCTTTAGTTTGCAATTCAAGCTGTTTTGCTTTATATATTTCGAGATTTTTTTTTGTAGCTTGCATTGCTTGAGATTTTGGTATTAAAAAATTTCGCGCATAACCCGCCCGTACTGTAATTTCTGAACCTATACTTCCAAGTTTGTCAATATTATTTAGTAATATAACTTTCATTATCACTCCCATTATAACATATAAAATTATATTAATCCAACAATCCAAATTACTGATGATGATCAGTATACGGCAACAAAGATAAATAACGTGCCCTCTTAATAGCACGAGCTAATTGTCTTTGGTATTTTGCCCGTGTTCCAGTAATTCTACTTGGAATAATCTTTCCGCTCTCTATAATAGAATACTGTATTGTAACGAGATCTTTATAATCAATATTAATACATTTTTCTGCCGTAAATCTACAAAATTTACGATGACGTAAAAAGCGTCCCATAACTAACTCCATATGTCCAATGTAAATGTTTGTATACATTTAATTATTGTGTTATAATCAGTTATGTTACTTTTATAATCAACATACGTAACACAACAAATTTATACACCTGCAATACTATTTATTCTAAAAATTCACAAAAATTAATTAAATAAATATAATATCTAAATATTTCTTTATGAAAACATGCAATTTACTTCATGATTAAAATACACACATTATATATATTAGTTGTTCTGTGTACCAATCACATGACACTCTCGGTTCTCTTCCTTCTTCTGCATCATAGGAGATGGATCAATTATCGCATACTTAGTCCTAATGATCATAGTACGCAAAATAGCATCATTAAACCGAAAAGCATCATTCAATTCTGTAAGAGTATCCTGAGACACTTCTATATTCAATAACACATAATAAGCTTTATTCAACTTTTTAACTGGATATGCTAATTGACGACTCCCCCAATTTTCTGTACGATGAATTTTTCCTCGAGCATTAACAACTATTTCTATATAGTTATTAATTATACTGGAGATTTGTTCGTTGCAATCAGGATGTACCATAAGAACTATTTCGTAATGACGCATTACTGTATTCCTTTCATTCTAAAATTTTTCACCTTATTTAAATTAATAATATTCTTATAACAAATTATAAAATATTCACTTTATTTATGTATTCTACCCGTAAACAACTTTGTTTAATATAAATTTGCACAACATCAAATTTCCATGATTCATCGCAATACCATATAATATTAATCGATTATACTATTTAAATTTCTCACGTTGTCTTAATGCTTCAAACAAACATATTCCTGTAGCCACTGAAACATTAAGTGATTCTGCAGCCCCTAACATAGGAATAGTAATTAGTTCATCACAATTTTTCTGAGTCAAATAACGAATACCATTCCCTTCGGAACCCATTACAAAAGCCAACGGTCTAATTAATTTACTTTCAAAAATGAAACGTTTAGATTGCACAACAGTACCAATAATCCAAATATTATTTTTTTGAAGTAATCGTAATGTCCTCACTAAATTAGTTACTTGCATAAAAGGTATATGATCTACAGATCCACTGGCTACTTTTCTAACCGTACCATTTACAGATGCTGAACGATCACGTGGTACAATAACCATATGTGCTCCAGCTGCATCTGCAGATCGCAAACATGCTCCTAAATTATGTGGATCAGTGATGCCATCTAATATAACCAACAATGGTATAGTTTTACATTTCATTAAAAAATTAGGTAAATCACTTTCTTGTATACAATATTTTTTAGCTATTTTAGCAACAATACCTTGATGCAACGCACCTTGCACTTGAATATCTAACCGTCGACGATCACATTTTTGAATGCTAATTTTATATTGTTTTATTTGATCAATTAATACCCGTAAACGCAAATCCTTAGATTTTAAAGAAACATACACAGATAAAATTCGCTTTGAATGATTATCTAAAACAGATTTTACAGCATGTATACCATACACTAATTCGCACATTTTATATATTAAAACAATTGTTTCAGCACACAATTTTCAAATATCCTAAAATATTTACATATCCATACTCTATTACTAAAATTGTCAATTATAAATTATCATAAATAACATATAAATATTTCAGATTTAAAAAATTTTATTTATCAATAAAAAAATCATCTACTACTTAGTAGTAAGTATCAGTTCCTTATATTAATTAAGAATCGAACGGATTACGTAACACTATCATTTCAGAACGCTCTGATCCAGTAGAAATAATATTTATAGGAATCCCTATGATTTCTTCTATACGCCTAACATAATACTGTGACTTCTCAGGAAGTTTATGAAACACCGTAATACCTACGGTATTTTTCATCCATCCAGGTAACACTTCATACACAGGTTCTAAATGTTCTAATTCTTCCGCAGAAGAGGGAAAATTATATATTACTTGTCCATTTTTCCTACGATAAGCGACACAAATTTTTATCTCTTCTAAACCATCTAAAATATCAAGTTTTGTTAAACAACACGAAAAAAAAGCATTAATCCTTATAGAATACCGTACCGCCACCGCATCAAACCAACCAATACGACGACGACGTCCAGTAGTAGAACCAAATTCATTACCGTTAATGCACAACCAATTCCCTATATCATTCGATAATTCTGTAGGAAAAGGACCAAAACCAACACGGGTAGAATATGCTTTTATAACACCTAAAATATAATCAATACAATTAGGTCCCATTCCCACACCCACACTAACACCTCCAGAAACAGTATGAGTGGCAGTGACATAAGGATATGTCCCATGGTCAACATCCAATAAACTACCCTGAGCTCCTTCAAATATAACCGCATCGCCTCGTTTTAAAGCATTATCCAATAACTCCGGCACATCCACAATCATATCCATCAAGAAATCATATACTGCAATAACTTCATCTAAAACCATCTGGTAATTGACAGGTTGCGTCTTATAATAATGAACTAATTGAAAATTATAATAACTAACCACATCTTTTAGTTTATTTTTAAAATTATTTAAGTTATATAAATCACCTACTCGCAACGCACGCCGTGCAACTTTATCTTCATAAGCTGGTCCAATACCACACCCTGTAGTACCAATGGCTTTAGATACTTGATGCTTTTCTCTAGCTAAATCCATTGCAACATGATACGGCAATACTAAAGGACAAGATGTAGCGACAAATATGCGTTTACACGTGACCACGCCTACTTCTTGTAACATTTGAATTTCTTTTATTAAAGAAACTGGTGATAACACAACACCGCTAGCAATAATGGTAGTGACATGATCATGCAAAATTCCAGAAGGAATTAAATGTAAAGTAATTTTCTTACGGCCCACCGTAATAGTATGACCAGCATTATGCCCTCCTTGATAACGGACCACATACCGAGCTTGAGAAGTTAACCAATCCACTATCTTCCCTTTACCCTCATCACCCCATTGAGCTCCTAACACAGCAACGGTTCTAACCATACCCTAAAATCACCTTTCCAATGTAAAAATTATTACTAATAAATACTAGATACATATATTCTATTTTCCATATCATATAATCATATATTATTTATCAAACAAAAAATCATAACTACTCAGCACATATACACCACTTTCACTACACAACTAATTATTAATATTTGACAATCCTTTTGGTGATTTCATAAAACGTAAAAAATCAGTTTCTGCACTTAATACCATAAGATCGTTGTTGTTTTTCTTGAAACTATTTTCATATGCACGTAAAGTACGTACTAAAGCATAAAATGATGGATCTTCATTAAAAGCAGTAGCATATAATTTAGCAGTTTCTGCATCAGCTTCACCTCTAATAATTAAAGATTGACGTTTAGCTTCAGCTAAAGTACGTGTTACTTCATAATCTGCTGTAGCACGTAATTTCTCTGCTTCTTCCCGTCCCTGTGACCTATGACGTCTAGCAACAGCATCACGCTCTGCGCGCATACGCTGATAAATTGCATCAGACACTTCTGTCGGCAAATTAATTTGCTTAATCCGCACATCTACTATCTCAATACCCAATGCAGCCATACTATTTGGATTAATTACATCAGAAACACGATATTGTTCTTTCGTTGAAATATCACTATCTTTTAAAAAAAAATTAAATCTTTTTATCTCTTTGGAATGAAATGCCGGTATTTCTTCCCCTGAAGTACCATTATTTAATGATACACAAACATCAGTCATCAATTGATTGCGTGAATCGGTTACAATACCTTGAACATTTAATCTTCCTAATTCTGAACGTAAACGATCATAAAATTTTCGTTTTATTAATACTTCTGCTTGAGCAATATCACCCCCTCCTGTTGCCAAATAATATCGACTTAAATCACTAATACGCCATTTAACATAAGAATCAATAATCAAATCCTTTTTTTCCATAGTAACAAAACGATCCGCTTGATTATCCATAGTTTGAATACGTGAATCTAAAATTTTAATCGTCTCAATAAATGGAATTTTTATATGTAGTCCAGGATTATAAATTAATGGATTATTATCTGTATCACGTAACACCTTATCAAAACGTAATATAATACCTTTATGCCCCTCTTCTATCGAAAATAAAGAAAAAAACAAAACTACTATTACACATATAATAAATGAAAAAACATTTCGGAACATTTATGACTCTCTCCCTTTACGCACAATATCAACACGTTGTATATTATCCTGTCTTTGACCTAATATTTTTTCTTCAGGTATAGTATTAATATGACGAGATAGTTGACGATTATTTTTTGATATTAACTGTGAATGATCAATATTAGAATCACTAGTAGCACATGTTTGATGTAAGTTAAAAGTATCATCGATGTTATCAACACTATCAGAATATGATACCGTATTGCTATTATCTTTTATTTGTTTCACTCGACCTGAAGGCAATAATAATACATTTTGAGTATTTTTTGAATTTATAAATATTTTTCTAGTATTACTTAATACACGTTCCATGGAATTTATGTATAATCTTTCACGAGTAATTTCAGGAGCCGCTTTATATTCTGGCAAAATTTTAGAAAATCTTTGTACTTCTCCTTGCGCTTCTAAAATAGTACGTGCTTTATACGCACGACCTTCCTCTAAAATACGCTGCGCGTGCCCATTAGCACGTGGTTGCACTTCATTAGCATACGCTTCAGCTTCACGAATATATTGTTGTTCATTTTCCCGAGCAGCAATAGCATCATCAAACGCTGCTTTTACCTCTTCTGGGGGACGAGCTGTTTGAAAATTTACGTCTAACAAAGTAATACCCATATTATAAGGAAGTATAGTTTTCTCTAAAACTCTTCGAGTATCACTACGTACCACCGTACGTCCTTCTGTTAAAATACGATCCATATTATATTTTCCAATAACCCCACGCAAAGCACTATCAGTAGCTTGACGCAAGCTATCATCAGCATCAATAACATTAAATAAATAATTTTTTGGCTCAGTTATACGATATTGCACATTCATCTCTACTCGAACTACGTTTTCATCTGAAGTTAACATCATACCAGAAGCCGCCAATTCACGTACCGACTCTACATTTACCGGTATTACTACATCAAAAAAAGTAGGTTTCCAATTTAACCCTGGTTGTACTAAATGATGATATTTCCCAAATCTTAAAACTACTCCACGCTCCGCCTCTTTAATCGTGTACAAACCACTAACAACCCAGACAAACATAATAATCATCAACATTAAAATTATAAAAAATTTTTTATTTTTAGAAAATTTCTCCAAATCTTTATTTTGATTACTAAATATACTGAATTTATCAGTTATTTTATCTAAATATTTATCTGAATTTAATATACTAAATTTAGATTTCTTCTTATCCTGAGAAGAAGAACGATCCACATCGTTCTTATCATGATGCCCCCATGGATCATGAATATACTTATAGTTATTGAAATAATTACAAACCATATTTTCCTCACATATTACATGAACGAAATACACTATTCTTCTTTATTTTAACAACATCAAACAATATAATCTGTCAATAATTTATTATTTTTTAATAAACGATTCCAATCTACTGAAGATACATATATTTTTAATCTAATATAATTATGATCTTCGACCCAATATTCTTTAACAATTTGAGACCTATATAACTGCTGACATAAATCACTATTTATAGGCATTCGTAACTCATAAGAAATCATATCATTTGATAGTAATTCATTAATAACTTGTGTTAACAAAAAAATACCTAAATCATTTTGAGCTGATATCCACACTCGCACTGGATAACCATCATTATCTCGATCAATACGTGGTACCATCTTTTTTAACTGATCTATCTTATTCATTACCAAAAGCATTGGAATATTACGGATATTCATACTATTTAATACATAATGCACCGTGTTAATGTTTTTTTCAAATCTTTCATTAGCAACGTCTACAACATGTAATAGTAAAGTCGATTGTATCGTTTCCTGTAAAGTTGCTTTAAAAGAAGATATTAAACCTCTCGGTAAATTTTGGATAAAACCTACTGTATCCACTAATATAATATTATGTGCTCCCTTATACATAATACGTCTGCATGTAGGATCGAGAGTCGAGAACAGTTTTTCTTCTACGTACACATGTGATGCTGTCATTGCATTAAATAAAGTAGATTTTCCAGCATTTGTGTACCCTACTAAAGAAACAGTAGGAATTCCAATTCTAAAACGATGACGTCTACTCTGCTCTCTTTGATTCTCTATTTTTTTTAAACGTAATAACACCTGGAGAATCTCTTTACGTAATAAACGACGATCGCTTTCTAATTGCATCTCTCCCGAACCCCCTCTCAAACCAATACCTCCCTTTTGACGCTCAAGATGACTCCATTCATGCACTAAACGAGAATTTAAATGCCGCAATTGAGCTAACTTCACTTGCAATTTGCCTTCATATGTACGCGCACGTCGTGCAAAAATATTAAGAATTAATTGATTCCTATCAATTATACTACATTGTAATAAACTTGTAAGATTTCGTTCTTGATGAGGAGATAAAATACAATTGAACAATACAACAGATACAAAATTATTTTTAATTATTTGTTCCAGTTCTAATACCTTTCCAATTCCGATAAAATATTTAGCATTACAAGTTTTGTAATTATTAGTAATAACATCTAATATTTTCATACCTGCTGTAGACGCCAAAGACAAAAATTCTTGTAAATTGAAATTTTCATCTTCTTTTTTTTTATAAGAAAAAGTATGCACTAATATAGCTTGCACATTAAAATCACTTAAATCAACCAACCAAAACCACTCCACAATAAATTATACATAACCACATATAGCAACTATTCATTATTTTTTAACACACTATATATTAACAAAATTTAATAATACTAACATTGACAAACTACACACGAAAAATACATAAAAATATTTGAAATAAATAATCAAACTACGGTTTTGTTACAAACACGACTAACATAATCCGAGATAACACGAAAAGGTACAATAGTAGATACAGCATGCGTATAAATCATTTGATTAACTGTATTTTTTATACAATATCATAAATATATCAAAAATAAAATCTCTCCCTTATAATTTAATACCATTTATTAAATAAGTAAAATCCGAGATGCACTCTCAACGTAATATATTTAAAAAATGAAATTTATAATAATTAAACTTTATTCATTTTTTAATTTCCTTAAAAACTAGTTTTTTATCATTTTAAATATCCAAATCAGTCATATCAATTTAGTATATCAGATAAATTTTTAGTTAATATCTTTGATATAATATCAACCGACTCACACAAGTTATTACTATCTAACCACCGCAAATCTGGCCACTTGCGCAACCAAGTTAACTGATGTTTTGCAAATCGCCGAGTAGCACAAATTCCTTTAATTATCATCTGATCATAGCCAATATCACCAGATAAATATTCCCACATCTGACGATAACCGACACAACAAATAGATGACTTTATTCCTTTTGTGTGCAAATCGGGCCTATCAAATAATATACTAACTTCATTCTCAAACCCAACATCTAACATTCTATAAAAACGTTGCTCAATTCGTTTATTTAAAATATCACGACTTGAAGGAACAACAGCGAACTGATATAATTGATATTTCAGTTTTTGATTATTAATTGATTTTAATTCAGTACACGTTCTACCAGAAATAAAAAAAATTTCTAATGCTCGAATTATTCTTTTATGATCATTTAAATGGATTTTATTAGCCGAAATAGGATCAATACGTTTCAATAGAGCATACATATTTACCCATCCTATTCTCTGTGCTTCACATTCTAAATCATCACGAATTTTTTGATTAGTTGGTGGTAAAAAAAACAATCCTTCCATCAAAATTTTAAAATATAACATTGTTCCACCAACTAGCAAAGGTATACGTCCGGATTTTATAATTTTTTCTATTTCACTATTTGCATCACAAAAAAAATCTGCTGCTGAATAACATTCGACGGGATCACGAATATCTATCAATTTATGTGGAGCTAGTTTTAACTCTTCAGGAACAGGCTTAGCTGTACCAATATTCATACCACGATACACCAAAGCCGAATCAACACTGATAATATCTATTTTTACTTCTCTTTTTTTCAAAGCTATAGCTAAACTTGTTTTTCCAGAAGCCGTAGGACCCATTAAAAATATAATTGATGGCTGATTTTTAATACTATTATTCCTTAACCTATGCAACATAAAAATGTTATTACCTTAAATCATTGCCATAATTTACTAATCAACTTCAATCATTTCAAAAAATATTTTGATCTTTACATTAAGCGTATATGATAGATATTAACAATAATTTATTAAAAAAATCAAATCACATAATCACTGATTTATATAAAAGTGCTATTTATCATGCATTAATCTGCAGTAATAAGTGTGTTTATCTCATGAATGACCCAATAGTTTTTTCTGTGGCATAACGAAATAAGAACATAAACCCTTATATAAAGCATTAGCTATTTTCTCTTGATAACCATTATTCGCAAGCAAACACTCCTCTTTCACGTTACTAATAAATCCAGTTTCTACTAAAATAGATGGAATATCAGGAGATCTTAATACACCAAAACTAGAATACTCAGGTATATTCTTATGTAAATGAGCGACATTCTTTAATTGGAGTAACACATGAGCCGCAATATCATATCCTACCCGTTGAGCGTAACCAAATTGTAAATCTAAAACTAAATGATTAAAATACGGATCACTGCGGTAACTAGTTAGTATATCTCCCAATCCTCCCAATAACTCTGCATGTTTTTCGCTACACTGCAACCAATGCATCATTTCACTTTTAGCACGCCTATTAGATAACACCCAAACTGATGCTCCTCTAACATTAGCATTTAAAGTAGAATCCGCATGAATAGAAATTAATATATTTGCTCCTCTCTTTCGGGCCAAATCAGAACGCTCCATAACCGATAAAAAATAGTCTCCGTCTCGGATCATAACAGCTCTGAAGCTCGGATCCAAATCCAATAATATTTTTAATTTCTTAGCTATATTAATTGTAACATTTTTCTCATATATTCCATGATATCCTGTGGCTCCTGGATCTTGTCCACCATGTCCTGCATCAATAGCCACAATAATAGGGGCGAATGTTACTTGCCTATTATGATTCTGTTTTTTTATGAATTGTGTGTCTATTATTCTTTTTGGATGATTTATCGCATGATTTGAATAAACGGAAGTTTTCCGATCTGTAACAGATGATATCTTATGAATATTTGTATCAGATCTAGTAAATACTTTTTTTTTTAAAATTGTCAATATAATATGATAATTATCTTGTATTTGTTTTTGTGTAATCGTTCCTATATTCGCGGGAGAACTTAAATCCAATACAATACGTATACTTTGATGATTAACAGATGTATTTGTTCGAATACATTTAACTAAATTAATACCATTAAAATGTATTGGAAATATATTATTTTTCGCTTTAGATTCTTTTAAAAGGTCTATTACAATCCTTTCTGGATTATGCAAAGAGAACACCATATATACAGGGAAAGCATTGCAATCTAATATTACCGTGGCTTGATTTACATTATTTGTCACAGAAATCGCACTAAGAGTAGATGCTATAACTAATTCGAAATATAAATATTTCGAAAATATCATCATGACAAAAATTATGTCGTACTTCCACTTCATGTATCCAATTTCCAATATACTAACAAAGCATCTAGCATGCTGTGACCTAAATTACTGAAAGATTCTATAATCACTTGCCTAGATTCTTTATGTTCATGATAATTTATCGTCACTGAAATATCTTCTGTCGGTAACATTCCCATCCCTTTTTTTGGCCATTCTATTAAACATATGGCACGACCATCAAAATAATCTCTTATTCCCATGCACTCAAGATCTTCTGAAGAATTTAACCGATAAAAATCACAATGAAATACATACCAACGCGCTAAAGTATAAGATTCAATCAAAGTATAAGTTGGACTATTTACATGTCCAATATGCCCTAATTCATTTAAAAAACCTTTACAAAAAACAGATTTTCCTGACCCTACATAGCCATTTAAATAAATCACACAACCTGGAGCACAAACTGTAGCTAATGTAGCACCTAACAACAGGGTTTCCGATTCATCAAATAATATCAATACACATTTATTCATTGTTAATATAATTCAAAATCTTACGCAAACAAAATACCTTATAGACAAAAGATATCAAATCCTAACATAAACACTTGCTTTTATACATTTTTAAAAAATATAAAAATATACATAAAATTTTTCGAAAAATATTAAAATCATAAAATATATTAATATATTTACCTAAACTAAAATAAAAATTAACAGTATATATAAAATATATAATATGTAATATATACACACCTAAAAAAATCAATTTATGTTATAATAAACTTGTTATATTAAGACATTGATCTTTCGGATCAAAATATATTTTATATAAAAAATAAAATAATAGATATTTAAAATCGTATGTATTAATAAAATACAGTATACATTGCTAATATTCTCACAAAATTAACACATAATCACATGTCAATATGACATGTATCAATGACGAATCTCATCATTCATAGTAATGAATACACATATTTTAATTATGTAAAAACTACATAAAATTCATAATTTATATTCAATGTGACATACTTAAATTATATTGCAATATCTATTTTAAACTTTATTCATATTAATACATAATAAATAATATAACACTTAAATAATCAAAATGGAGCGGGAAACGAGGTTCGAACTCGCGACCCCAACCTTGGCAAGGTTGTACTCTTCCCACTGAGCTATTCCCGCTTAATCAAAAACAAAAAATACAATATAAATATTACTTAATTAACTTACGTACTCGTTATAAACAACACCAACATTACATACAAACATAATTGTTAATATAAACTCAATCTCCTCTTATTATTATTCCAAATAATAATATTTGCCGTGCATCCACCTTATGTTATCTTATAACTGTATGAAATACTTGCGATAATACATTAATTCTGAAACAGATGCACGAATATCTTCCAATGCGCTATGAGTTTTACACAACTGCAACCCAGATATCAAATCTGGTCTCCAGCGAATCATCAATTCTTTAATTGTACTAACATCTAAATAATGATAATTAAAATATGATTCTAATTCTGGCATATACCGAAATAAAAATCGACGATCCTGGGCTACACTATTTCCACATATCGGAGATTTTTTACAATCAACCCAATTTCTTAAAAATTTTATTGTCAAATTCGATGCGCTAATTTCATCTAATCTACTAGCTCTTACCTTTTTTAGTAACCCAGTAGCATTATGAACACATACATTCCAATCATCCATCAATAATAACTGTGATTCAGATTGATGTATTGCTATAACAGGCCCTTCCGACAAAACGTTCAATTTATCATCGGTTATTAAAGTAGCTATTTCCAAAATACGATCCTGTTCTGGATTCAATCCAGTCATCTCTAAATCAATCCATATCAAATGATTATCACCCATATAACCTCATTTAATTTGTTTCACTGAATGTTTACTCCAGTAAAAAAGTGGTATTATCGTAGTACCCTCATTTTTTATTAATATCATGTTTACATATTAAATGTTAATGAAACTTATAAAAAACTTATATACAACATCACCAAATATCAGTCATTCAAATTTTTTAACATTAAATGATTGATATTAACATACTCTTGTAAAGACATATCAAGTATTAAACAAAAAGCCACTAAATTATTTTAAAAAATTATAAAATTACTATTACTTATAAATTTTGTTTATGTTAATTTTATAAAATAAAATAACTAATCACTTAATGCATCACAAAACTTTTCAAGTTACATTTTTTATAATACTATCAAAATTAATAATCACTGCTTATCTTACAACTAAAATGAAGTAATGACCTTTATTATAAAAGTTCATTACACAATCACTGTCATAAAAATAAAACTCCACACATCCTTAAAATTAATAAAAACTATATAATTAATAATCTCTATCAGCTCATAATTTCTTTTTAACAATAACCTGAACTTTACTATCAAAATACAACTAAATAACTTTTACATACTTTTATACGATTAAAAACACATTATATGTTATATTAATATTTAAAAGTAAAACGAATATCTAAAACAAAATAAAAAACATACATAATCTAAACACTATAAATCGACAAGTAAAAATTAATAATCTAAATTAGGTATATATTATGTTAGAAAAAATACAAATTTTATTACAATACTTATTACCAAAATATTGGATTACCTACTTAGCAGGACTAGTATCCTCATGGAAAGGCGGATGGATAACACGTTATGCTATCCTACTATTCATTCATGTCTATAAGATAGACATGAATGAATCTGATAAACCAAATGTCACCAATTATGCAACATTTAATGAATTTTTTACTCGGAAATTACATAAAAACGCTCGACCTATTGATACTAATCCATCTACTTTAATTATTCCAGCTGATGGGATCATCACCCAAATAGGAAAAATAAACCAAACAAACATATTCCAAGTAAAAAATATCTCCTATCCTTTAGACGGATTGCTAGCAGGCCATGATAACATCATTGACTACTTTAGCGATGGCAGTTTTGTTATTTTTTATATACCTCCTCAAAACTGCCATCGTATATATATGCCTTGCACAGGTACACTCCGAGAAATGTTATATATACCCGGTGATTTGTTTTCAGTACACCCAAAAATTACTAAAAATATACCTAATATATTTTCTCGTAATGAAAGAGTCATCTGTTTATTCGAAACAGATTTTGGATATATGGCTCAAATTTTAGTTGGAGCTATGATAGTAGGGAGCATAGAAACTACATGGTTAGGAAAGATTACCCCACCACGAGAAGGCGTTGTTAAACATTGGCATTACCCCACAAATAATACCAATACCACAAATAATAATAAAAATGCTGATAATACCATTATATTGCAAAAAGGAGATGAAATGGGGCTATTTAAATTAGGATCTACTGTTATTAATTTATTCGATGACAAACAAGTTATTTTTAATAATCTACTACAACCACACAGTATTGCTCGTATTGGTATGCCTTTAGCACGAGGATGCAATCAAAAAAAATAACTATATACATATACTCACATGCATATTTTAAACCCATGAATAACATTTTATATCAATGGACACTGTTCAAAAAAGAGCAATATTTTGTAAATATTTTTTTTTCTTAATATATATATTAGGATATTTGTTTCCATTAACAACCATATCATGTAATTTTTCATATACACAAGAAATAAAAAAATATTTACAAAATGCACAAAAAAAAGAAAATATTAATATTCAGAATAAAACCATGATTAATAGTCCACAATCTACCTTGCATTTTATTTCTGAAAGAAAATATTCCAAAATTAAAATTAATAAAAATCAAAAAGTTATAAATGACTTCTCACATATAACTTTTCAATTAATTAAGGAATACGAAAAAACATCCAATAAAAATATTAATATTTATAAAAATCTTTGTGATCCTGAACTAAAACAAAAATTATTTCAAATTAATAATCAATTAACAAATTCACCAAAACAATTACAACAAAAACATTATATTGAATATTCTCTCAATGAATCACTAATGTTTTTACCGAAACAACAAGTTACTACTCAAAACAAATTAAATAATTTAGATCAACAAAAAATATTATATGTTAATACAAGTATCAATACCCCCATAGAACCAAAAAAATTTACTACATCACACATAGAACAAAAAAATAAATCATTAAATATGGACGAACTTAAATTTAATCAATTAAAAGTCAATAATTACAAAGAATTATCCCCAATACACATAACATTACTTAATAACAATTACAATCATACAGATAATAAATTAGAGGTATTAAAACATCAATTAAACTATATACATCAAGAAGAAACTAAAAAAACAGTTGAATATACAAAAAAAGTATTAATACAAGAGAACAATGCATTACCAAAATCCATAGAAAAACAACTAAAAACTAATCGGGATCTTGCAATTATTCTTAATCAACAAGCACATTACATAAATAATATTGCATTAAAGAAACAAGAAATTGCATCACATATTTCACAAGTACACCAGACCTTTCATAACTTACTAGAACAAGCCCAATGGTTAGATAAATCCCCAGCTCTTAGAGAAATACTTCGCTCTCAAGTTTCCAAGTTACCAGAAATGCCTAAATCTCAACAATTAGATCACGATATGGCGCAACTAAGAGCTAAACGCCTACGATACGAAAATCAATTAAATAAACTAAATTCACCTATGTTACATCAAATAAAACAAGATGACGGCACCCCATTAACATTGTCACAACAACATATTCTTGAAACACAGCTTGCCACACAACGCAATATTATTACTCTATTATTGAATAATATAGAAAAACAAATACTCGAATTAACACAGTTAAAAGTTGCACATACGGAACTTAAAGAAGCATTAAAAAACATACGAAAAGCTATACATCGCTATTTATTTTGGACCACTGATGTCCATCCAATCACTGTATCCTATCCAATAGACATTTATCAAGATTTATACAAATTATTAATTATCGACAAATTTAACTACCAAATAATATCTTCATTAAAAATGATTTTCACTAATCGTAACACATGGATACCAATAATATTATGTATAATAATATCAATTGGATTTCATTTTGGTGCATATCATCATTATCAAAAATTTTTAGAACGATCTAGCAAAAAAATAGGCAAGGTAAATCAAGATAATTTTTTACTTACTTTTCATAATATATGGTACTCAATGTTGATCGCTTTACCAGCTCCAATATTATGGATGGTCATAGGATATAGTTTAAATCATGCTTGGTTATATCCCATTTCTGTTGCAATTAGTGATGGAATCTATGCTACAACTTTTATATTATGGATGTGTATAGTAAGCGCTTATTTTGCATCCTCAAAAGGATTATTTATTACTCATTTTGGTTGGCCAAAAAAAAGAGTTCAACAAGTTTTCTCACATCACTATATCTGGTCTGTTGGAACAATTGTTTTTTTAATAATGACATTAATTGCATTCAACAGTTACAACGATAAAGAATTTAATAATACTTTAGGGCGTTTATGTTTCATTTTATTATGTGTTTATTTAACTTTTATTACTAATAATCTAAAGTGCTCCGGATTACCTTTATATTTAAATAAATATGACTCCTCTGACAATATTATCAATCGTTCTTTGTGGAATATAATGATATGCGCTCCAATAATAGCAGTAATTTCTTGTACTGTAGGTCATTTGATTGCTTCACAGGAATTATTGGCACGACTAGAAACATCATTATTCATTTGGATTATGTTATTAATTATATATCATACAATTCGTAGATGGATGTCTATTCAACGACGTCGTATTGCTTTTGAACGCGCCAAACAAAAACGAGTAATACAATTAGCTCACAGAACAAGATATAATGAATCAAATTATTGTCAATTAAACACTAGTACACTAATATTCGATAACGAAAAAAACAAAAAGATTTTAGATTTAGATACTATTAGCACACAATCCTTACAATTAATACGATCTATTCTTACTATTATAGCTCTATTATTGATGACTTTTTTATGGTCTGATTTATATTCAGCATTTTCTTTTTTAGAAAATATTACACTATGGGATGTAACATCTACTATAAAGGGAGCAGACAATATTCAACCCATAACATTAAATTCATTTCTTATTGCTATTTTAGTAATAATAATAACTAAAAAAACAGTGAAAAATTTACCAGCACTGCTAGAGCTTACCTTTCTACAACACTTAGATCTTACGCCAGGAACAGGATACGCCATTACTACATTAACTAAATACATACTGATGTTGATCGGAGGAATGATAGGATGTTCTTTAATAGGCATAGAATGGACTAAAATACAATGGTTAGTAGCAGCATTAGGAGTAGGATTAGGATTCGGCTTACAAGAAATTTTTGCTAATTTCATTTCTGGATTAATGATACTTTTTGAAAAACCAATTCGTATTGGCGACACCGTAACCATCAACAATCTCACTGGTAATATTACTCGCATTAATACCCGTGCAACTATTATTACTGATTGGAATCATAAAGAAATTATTATTCCAAACAAAGAATTTATCACAAAAAAATTCATCAATTGGTCTTTATCAGATACATTAACACGCGTAGTACTACGTGTTCCTGCTCCATTACAAACAGATATGAAAAATATAGTAAAAGTCTTGTTACAAATAGCAAAAAATTCTTCCTTTGCCTTAAGTACTCCCTCTCCAGAGGTATATTTAGTAGATCTACAGCAAGGATTACCTGTATTCGAAATACGAATACATATATCAGATATAAAACTTCGTATGCCTTTATGTCATCAAATACATATGTTAATCATAGAATATTATCAAAACAACGGACTAAAACTACCATATTTCCCTATATTTATGCATAACAATCAACTGTCCTCCATTGATACTTTTGATTCTAACTATCCTAACACCAATCATTACACAAAAAAATAAAAATTACTATGACTTACTTAGCTCGCGATATATATGTTCCCAAACGAGTATTAATTTTAATTGATTCTCCTAATTGAATAAAAAATGGTACTTTAACTGTAGCACCAGTGCTTACAGTAGCTAACTTAGTTCCAGACGATCCAGCACTGTTCTTTTTTACCACCGGAGTAGTCTTCACTATTTTTAATTCTATACAATCAGGAGGAGTAATAAGAATCGGAAAGTTATCCCACAAAGTGATTACATAATGTAGTTGATTAATAATCCATTTAAAATTCGATCCCATTATTTTTTCAGAAACAGCGATCTCTTCAAAATTTTTTTCATTCATAAAATACCAAACTTTACTATCATGATACATATAAACTACATTGACCTCTGTTACATTAGCTGATTCTAAATAATCTCCAGACTTAAAAGTCTTTTCTAAAATTTTTCCAGAAATTATTTGTCTAAACTTTAAACGACTAAAAGCTTGACATTTTCCAGGTTTTATAGACTCACTACTAATAATAACACACGGCTCTCCATTTTGAATAATCTTTAATCCCGATTTAAATTCATTAATATTATATAATACCATGCGAATTACTTCTTAAAAAAACCATACAATCTCACTAATAACCATTACAAAACACCTTTTTAAATAAACAACCCTAATTTTTAAGAAATTAGGATTATACAGATTAATAGATTAGGGTTGTTTATTTAAATTATAATAATTGCAAGACACAAACTACATCATACCACCCATATTACCACCCGCTCCTGCATTTCCTAAATCTGGTTTATCTTCTTTAGGTAATTCAGTCACCATACATTCAGTAGTAATCATTAAACCTGCGATAGATGCTGCATATTGCAACGCTGAACGAGTCACTTTCGTAGGATCTAAGATACCTAATTCAATCATATTGCCATATTTTTCAGTAGCAGCATTATAACCAGTATTACCTTCTCCTGATCTAACGTTGTTAGCTATTACTGATGGCTCTTCTCCAGCATTTGCCATAATCTGACGCAACGGAGCTTCCATTGCTCTCCGAGCTACCTTAATACCAACGTTCTGATCTTCATTATCACCACACAGGTTTCTAATAGCATTCGCCACACGAATTAAAGCCACACCACCACCCGCAACTACACCTTCTTCTACAGCAGCGCGAGTTGCATGCAACGCGTCTTCTACACGTGCCTTCTTTTCTTTCATTTCTACTTCAGTAGCCGCTCCAACTTTAATTACTGCCACTCCACCAGCTAATTTAGCAACACGTTCTTGCAGCTTTTCACGATCATAATCAGAAGTAGCCTCATCACGCTGTTGATTAATTTGCGCTACACGGCTATTTATCGAAGACTTATTACCAACTCCATCAATAATAGTGGTAGCATCCTTAGTGATAACTACACGTTTAGCTTGTCCCATATCCTCTAACGTTGCTTTTTCTAATTCCAATCCAATTTCTTCAGAAATTACAGTTCCAGCCGTCAATATCGCTATATCTTGCAACATAGCCTTACGTCTATCACCAAAACCTGGGGCCTTTACAGCAGTTACTTTCACTATACCACGCATATTATTTACTACCAAAGTAGCTAAAGCTTCTCCTTCAACATCTTCAGCAATAATGAGTAATGGTTTTCCTGCCTTTGCAACAGATTCCAATATAGGCAACATTTCTCTAATATTAGAAATCTTTTTATCTGCTAACAAAATAAACGGATGTTCTAACTCCACTGTACCACTCTCAGGTTTATTGACAAAATAAGGCGAAAGATAACCACGATCAAATTGCATCCCTTCTACTACATCCAATTCATCCTGTAAACCAGATCCTTCTTCTACGGTAATTACTCCTTCTTTTCCTACCTTATCCATAGCTTGCGCAATAAGTTTACCAACAGTTTCATCAGAATTTGCAGAAATAGTACCCACTTGAGCAATAGCCTTAGGATCCGAACAAGGCACAGATAATTTTTTCAATTCTTCTACTGCCGCAACCACCGCCTTATCAATCCCACGTTTCAAATCCATGGGATTCATTCCAGCTGCTACCGCTTTCAATCCTTCATTAACTATAGATTGAGCTAACACAGTAGCAGTAGTAGTCCCATCACCCGCAGAATCATTTGCTTTGGAAGCAACTTCTTTCACCATTTGAGCGCCCATATTTTCAAATTTATCTTCCAATTCAATTTCTCGCGCTACAGATACCCCATCTTTAGTTATAACTGGAGCTCCAAAAGATTTATCTAATACTACGTTTCTACCCTTAGGACCAAGAGTAACTTTAACTGCATCGGCCAATACATTAACGCCGCGCAGCATCTTTACGCGAGCATCGTTACCAAATTTCACATCTTTAGCTGCCATTTCATTTTCCTTAAAAATTTTTAGTTCAATTAATAAGTTAGTAGCGAATTATTTCTCAACGATAGCAAGGATATCGCTTTCTGACATAATTAATACTTCTTCATTATCAATTTTCTCCACTTTTACACCATACCCGTCATTGAAAATCACGGTATCACCAATACGTACATCTAAAGCCTTTACCCCCCCGTTTTCCAAAACACGGCCATGACCAACAGCCAATACCTCTCCGCGTGTAGATTTCCCTGCCGCAGACCCAGTCAACACAATACCGCCTGCAGATTTTGATTCAACCTCTTTACGTTTAACAATTACACGATCATGTAATGGACGAATTTTCATTTAATGCTCCCTAATTATATTATCTAATTATTTGCATCCCTATGTTAAAGATCTCTTAAGTTAGAGAGTAGATGCAAATTTTATTAATATTCACTACCTCAGGACAATACTTAAAATGGGGGCATTCAAGACCGCTTCAAGGGGCGATAAAAAATTTTTTACATATATACATATTTGAATCTCCATAAAAATACCTGCTCATAATTAATAAAAAATTAACACTCATTATTGTTTAATACTTCCTACATAATTATCATCTAATACGATGGATATAAATCCAAAATACAAGTTTAATTTCATTAAATATTAATACATACATACTAAAATAATCAATAAAATATTGAAAAACAAAATATTAATACACACTATAAATGTATAGTTTATAAATATATCAATTAAACATTCAAAAATAAAAAAATGATAATAATCTTGTGTACCATACCTAACGATATGTCTATTGTTTGCAATTTAACAAAAACTCTATTACATCATAAACTGGCAGCATGTATAACTTTATTTAAAGAAGTACGTTCATTTTATTATTGGGACAATACTCTAAAAGAAAGCATTGAATTACAATTGTTAATAAAAACAAAAAGTCTCTTAAAAGAACCAGTTTTTAATACAATCAAAAAATTGCATCCCTATAAAGTTCCAGAATTATTAGTCCTCCCTATAATAGACGGAGAATCAAATTATTTATCATGGATGCGATCAATGTTAAAATGATGCTAGTATTCTAAATATTCGTTGAATACATAATGATTAATGAATAATTATAGTAGTATTATAAGCCAATTGAATTGGCTTATAATACCCTTTTATTAGGTACAACATTGTATATTTGTAACTTTTATTGCGATCATGACATATTAAAACTAACAACAGAGGAGAATACTATTCTCTTTAAAGGAAGAACACAATCTAGTACAGATAAATAATAACATAAACATGTCACTGAGAATGAATAACTTGTCTAACAATTATTTACTATTTTAAAATATTTAAGATACAAATCTCATCATTAATAAACAAAATATATTGACGAAACCAAAAGAATCAAGATAATACAATTAAGTTCTTTTACACTGCTCATATTAAAAAAAACAATTAAAAGCCCGGATAGCTCAGTTGGTAGAGCAGAGGACTGAAGATCCTCGTGTCCTTGGTTCAATTCCAAGTCCGGGCATATGTTACAAAGATACAACTCAAGACGATGTCCAATTCAACTGAAAACATTTTAATGACACATTTACATTTATATCAATTTTACATGGAGTTACCCATCAACAAGCAGATTGCTCTTAGTAACATATTTATAAAAAAATAAATAAAAAACTGTACGTGATATAAAAATTTTCACTTTATGATAATACGCAAAACAGATGATTGCGTGTAACTATTATAGGTATACATACGAAAACCCAGATAATTTTAGGTTATCTATAACCTGTACAATCCACATTATATCTATAAACAGAAAACTATATTTTCGTATTATCGTTGATAACCGTTAAAAACCAACAAATCAACAGTACTTAAGAAACAATTTTAGACTAACTAAATAGCAAATAATCATCAATATCCATTGATAAATGAAAAGTTTATTATACATATATAATTTCACTGTCATCATGAAAAATGCTAACACTGTTAATAATTATTAGTTAACTATAAGAATATATAAAAACTCACGACTGACTTTCGGATTAAAAGATAATAAATAAAAAATTAATTTTTTAACTATACTCAACGAGTATAAAGTAATAAAATTAAAGTTGATTACTAAATTTTATTACATGCAACTAATAGAATGCAGGTACCAACAATCACTATAATAATTTTTGAAATGTTATTTTCTATAAAAATCTGCTCTTTCTAATACTGTAAAAAACATGCGTTTTTCTATCAAAAACTTTAACTACTTATATCATCACAACAACAAATTATACTGATCTTCTAAACATTTAGAAGACACCATAATTATTATCAAAATAATACTTTATTATCAATGACTAAATTAAATTCTACATATCACATAAATAATACAACAACGCAATTCAAATATACACTTATAAACTCATGGTAATTATTATAATCCCACCATAATAAGGGATTATACCATTATTATACTACAGAACTAGGCAATAATTTATTTTAATAACTATCTTGATCAATTACAACCATGTATATACATATTAATCATTATACCAACCCCAGCCGATATATCACATATATAACTACACTAACAATAAATTTTCTATCGTCATAAATTTATATTATATTTTACCCATACAATCTTGAGCTCTGTTATTTTTACTCCAATTAAAATCAAATATCAAAACATCTGTTAAATAAATTCTTACTTTCACAGTATTATTATAAAAATTAAAAAATAAAAATTAGCATATATTCTAACATACGTTTATAATATATGAAAAATACGTATTTCTTATGCATTCTTAAAATTAAAACTAATTTTTTATTTTTATCATTCATCTATTCAATATAATAATCATGAAAAAATTTGAAACAAAACTAATTACATCTGGAAGAGATATAAAATATACATACGGAGCGATTAATCCTATCATCCAACGGACATCTTCGGTAGTATTTAATTCAATTACACAACAACAACAAGCTATTAAAAATCATAATATAACCGATAAATTATTTTACGGGCGCTATGGAACTATTACTCATTTTTCCTTACGTCAATCAATGATCGAGTTAGAAAATGGCGTGGGTTGCGTACTATATCCATGTGGTACAGCAGCAATTACTCATACTATCCTTTCTTTTATACGCCCAGGAGACCATATATTAATGACAGGATCAGCATATGAACCCACTCAAAAATTCTGTCGATATTTTTTAAAAAAAATGAATATAGACACTACTTGGTTCGATCCATTAATTATTGGGCATGATCTTTCTAATTTAATTCAACATAACACTCGTTTAGTTATATTAGAATCACCAGGATCAATAACTATGGAAGTACAAAATATTCCTGATATCGTCAAAACAATACGTAAAAAAAAATCAGATATAATTGTATTATTAGATAATACTTGGTCGGCAGGAATTTTTTTTAAAGCATTAGATATGGGAGTAGATATTTCTCTGCAATCAGGGACTAAGTATATTATAGGTCATTCTGATGGAATGATAGGAACTGCAGTGTCCAATGCACGTTGTTGGGATCAATTACAAGAACAATCTTTTTTGATGGGTCAAATGGTCGATTCTGACACCGCTTACATGGCATCACGTGGACTACGTACTTTATATATTAGATTAAAACAACATGAAGAAAATGGATTACACGTTGCTCATTGGTTAGCTCAACACCCCGCAGTAGAACGAGTCAATCATCCTGCTTTAGCTTCATGTAAAGGACATGAATACTTTATAAGAGATTTCAGTGGATCTAGCGGTTTATTCTCATTTATTCTGAAACAACGTTTAAATAATTGGCAATTATCTAATTTTGTTGATCATTTTAGATACTTTAAAATTGCATATTCCTGGGGTGGATTTGAATCGTTAATTTTAGTCAATCAAGTCGAAGAACTGCATCCCATACGTCCCGCCGGTACCCTAGATTTTAAAGGAACGTTAGTTCGAGTCCATATAGGATTAGAACATCCTAATGACTTAATTAATGATTTATCAGATGGTCTTAACCGTATAAATATACAACAATCAATATAAATATTATTTATATTGAAATATTCTAAACTTTCAAATTCACGGATACGATAATAATCATGTAACTTTCATTATCACAGACACAAGTACTATTATTGTAACCACGTAACTATTCCCGTATTTTTCAAAAACCTGTACACAGGTTAACACAACACATACTAAAACTATACATACTAATACATTAAAAAATTATTTCATAACATGTGTGTTTAACGATCTAGTTATTTGCATTTCGTATTCAACCACTTCTTTATTTAAAGAATCAATTTTTAACTTCATAACTTCATAACAATATTGAGTCATATCTCTCACTTTGTTAGGTTCATATTTCTGAGTATATATAGGATCCATAATTTCAATAATCACTAAACCATTAGACCACCGATTTAGTTTTATTTTTTTATTAGAAATATTAGACACACATACAGGCACAACTGGGACTCTAGCCGAAATTGCAGCATGAAAAGCACCAATTTTAAATGGTAATAATCCTCGACCAGCACTGCGTGTACCTTCCGGAAATACCCAAATAGAAATATCACGCGCTTTTATAACTTTAGCTATTTGTAGTAAAGTAGTATGAGATCTAATACTTTGACTACGATTTATTAATATATTGCCACATAACCAATACAGTTGTCCAAAAAACGGAATCCACAATAAATTTTTTTTACCCACTATTATTGTACGTGGCCTCACAACACACGCTGCTGTGATCATATCATAATTATTTTGATGATTAGCTATATATATACAATGCTTCGGTAATTGATCGCTTGATAAATTTCGTATTTTAACTTGAATACCAAAAATAGGAGCCATGCTCCCAAACAAACGACCAAATAAAGCAGTATGATATAATCGCTGACGCGGTCTAAATAAACAATAAATAATACCAAATATACAAATAATAATTGAAGCCATCAAAACTAAAATAATACGCATAACTGCAAGCATTTCTTCTCCTTAAATGTATCGTCAAAAATTTTTTAATAAAAATTATATTCATCGTATATATTTAAGCGATCAAACCGCACCATTTTTAGTGTATATTATTAACAACAGTTCTTATGATTAATCACTCCAATTATAAAGACCATCCTTATTTTGAATATATAACTTTGTTATATATATATAGCAATACTATAATAATACAAATAATATTTTTTATACATATACAAAACTTCCTTGAATCAAACATACTATCATCTATAATAATGCAATGATATAAATTCGCTATATAACAAAAATTTACAATATTCTTCAGTTATAGAGTTCGCTACTAAATTACCAATAGCTTATATTAAGTTGCACGGATACGATAAGCTATCAAGTCTGAAATAGTTAAAACTGGCATTGTGTATCTATGTGCAAATGCAATTATATCTAATATACGTGCCATACTTCCATCCTCGTTGGTAACCTCACATAATACCCCAAACGGTCTAAGCCCTGCTAACACAGTTAAATCAATTGCTGCTTCCGTATGACCAAATCGAGCCAAAACCCCACCATTTCGAGCGCGCAAAGGAAAAACATGACCGGGCCGATTCAAATCGGAAGGTCTTGCATTATCTTCTATAGAAGCTCTAATAGTAGTTAATCTATCTGAGGCTGACACTCCAGTAGTGACTCCTTTTGCTGCTTCTATAGTGACAGTAAAAGCAGTGTTATAACGATTACTATTATCTTCTACCATCATTGCCAAATTTAACTGCTTACACCGATCCTCCGTTAAACATAAACAAACAATTCCACTACCATAACGAATGGCTAATGCCATTTGTTCAACAGTCATATTTTCTGCAGCAAATATCATATCACCTTCATTCTCACGATTTTCATCATCCATTACCAAAATACCACGACCACGACGTAACGCTTCTAACGCATTTTGAACGCGCTGTATAGGTGTACCAAATTTAGATAAAAATTTCCGCCGATGCATGATTATTTCAATCCTTCTCAAATACCATAATTTATCAACATCAAAACAAACTCACTATAAGTACAAATATAATTTAAAACCCAAATACATATTAACTAAAATTTCTATACATTGTCCTCTTTATTCAAACTATCTCCACAAATATTTAAATTATACAACACCAACATACATAAAATCTCCATAACAATACTCTACTTATTACATATTTTTATCGTAAAAAATACAATTCATAGATATCATAAACTATTCTCAAACCAACCATTCCATCTGACTTTAAAAATAAATTAACACATTAGATATTTCATGGCATATGTGCCATATAAAGAAACTAGAAACATGTATTACAACAATATTTATTGTACTTAATATCACAGTGAGTGATTAAAATAACTAATAGGATCAATTACATTAATCTTACAAATTAAAAAAAACAAGACCATTATTACATGATCCATTTCCTACAATTATTCAATATTTTACATATAATTTATATGAAAACACCTTAAAACTATTTAGTAGATGAAACGATATAATATAAATTATTACAGTCAAAATAACTAATTACAAATATCAAATCTTATTTAAAGCTCAACAAAAAATAATCAAAAAATTTAAAATATCATACACCAAACATAAACATCAACTTCACAGTAAATGGAACATTCATTATTCTAATAGTGAACTAAATTAAAAAATCTTATATAATCACATTATTATCAACACATATAATCATATCATTAATATATCAATATATTGATACCCTATTTGTATCTGAGTAGTATGATTACACACAAAATTCCTTACTTTTGAAATAGTTATTATACTTTCATTAGCATCGTATCATAAATACATATCCATAATATATTCACATTATCTTTAATTTTTATGTTTCATAACATTAATAATATTACTGCTAGAATAACCAGTTTCAAAATTTAAAACATGCACTGTTCCTCCACTATTTAATACTTCTCGACTACCTTCAATATCACAAATATGATAATCACCACCTTTCACTAAGAAATCTGGGGACAAATTTGCAATTAATCTTGCAGGTGTATCCTCATTAAAAGGTACAACCCAATCTACTACTGTTAAAGCAGCTAATATAAGCATGCGCTTTTCTAGAGTGTTTATGGGTCTTGTTTTACCTTTTAAACGCCTCGTTGAATCATCACTATTGACGGCCACAACTAATCTATCCCCAAGCTTTTTGGCATTAGTTAAATAACTTATATGACCAGGATGCAATATATCAAATACACCATTAGTCATGACTATTTTTTCTCCTCTATTACGTACGAAAGATATTGTCTGTTTTAACGTTTCCTCATCTAAAATACCATAGGGTATATTAACATATGCAGAGCTACTCATGACATTTTCCATCTCAATTGAATTAATCGTAGAAGTCCCAAATTTTCTTACTACAGCACCAGCGGCTAAATTTGCTAAAAAACACGATTCCTCTAAACTTTTACCAGAAGATAACGCTACTGATAACATAGCAACTACTGTGTCACCAGCTCCAGTTACATCATATACTTCCTTTGTCTGAGTGGGAAAATACAATGGAGATGTATCCCTCATACATAAAATCATACCTTTTTCAGCACGCGTAATTAATAAAGCTGATAAATTGTAATCAATTATAATTTCTTGAGCGCGATTTATTAAAATTTTTTCATCACGACAAAATCCTACTACCGATTCAAATTCTGATATATTAGGGGTCAATAAAGTAGCTCCTTTATAACGAGCGAATTGTACACCTTTAGGATCTATTATGATTGGCATATTAACATAACGCGCCAATTTAATAATTTCTTCTATGCGATTTAACGAACCTTTAGCATAATCAGATAAAACTAATACCTTATATTTTGGTAAATACAATTCAACTTGTTTCAATAATTTGGTAGTATCAACACTGTTAAAACATTTTTCAAAATCTAATCTGATAAGTTGTTGATTACGGGACATTATACGCAATTTAATTATGGTAGGACACGTATCAATTGAGATAAAATTCCATTTTATCTTTGATTCATCAAGCTGTTTTTTTAAAATTCTAGCCGCTTCATCAACTCCAGTTATCCCTAATAATCTTGATTGCGCACCTAAAGCAGCAATATTCATTGCGACATTAGCAGCTCCACCTGGTCTATCTATAATTTTATCAATCTTAACGATTGGAACCGGTGCTTCTGGAGAAATCTTATCAGTAGACCCATACCAATATCGGTCTAACATAACATCCCCTACAATTAATACGCTAGACCTAAAAAAATTTGGAAAAATAGCAGCCATAATTCACTTAATAAACATTCCTAAATAAATAAAAAATAGTTGATTCTATATAAAATTAATAATAATAACATATTAAATTATTCGGTAAGCAATGAAAATCAATAATACCAATAAATCTTGGTATATTTATAACACCGCGCTGAAACACTGTTAAACTTACATTCCTTAAAAAAAATAAATAACATTTTATATTAGATTTAAAAATCTGTATTTATGTTGTCATACACAGATTGTTTATACCATACATAACCCTATATATTCTGATGAATTGATTTTTTTCACAACTATCGAAACAATTATCTAACAATTTTTATTTAATATGATTAAGAAAAATAAAAAACCACTACATTTTATTTCGGATCATCACAATCCATATAAAATAGTTTTATTTTTAATCAATCAGCATCGTTTTTAATATTACAATCATGTATTTGAGAATTAAAAAATGGAAAAATATTTAGTAGGTGGCGCTGTACGAGACACATTATTAAAACTACCAGTGCAAGAAAAAGATTGGGTAGTAATAGGATCTAGTCCGCAAGAAATGTTAAATATAGGTTATGAACAAGTCGGAAAAGATTTTCCTGTTTTCCTGCATCCAGAAAGTCATGAAGAATACGCATTAGCGCGTACTGAACATAAATCTGGTCAAGGATACACTGGATTTACTTGTAATACAACTCCTTCGATTACTATTGAAGAAGATCTGTATCGAAGAGATTTAACTATTAATGCTATGGCTTATGACTCACATGGAAATCTTATAGATCCATATCACGGGCAACGAGATATACAATTACGACTATTAAGACACGTTTCTCAAGCATTTAATGAAGATCCTTTGCGAGTATTAAGAGTCGCGCGCTTTGCTGCTCAATTTACACATATGAATTTTACTATAGCTTCAGAAACACTAATATTAATGCAACAAATGATTCACGAATTAATATCACTATCCCCAGAGCGTATATGGACAGAAACAAAAAAAGCTTTAATTACAGATAATCCACAGGTATACTTCATAGTTTTACATCACTGCGGAGCCTTAAAAATTTTATTTCCCGAATTAGATGCATTATTCAATATACCTGATCCAATACAATACCGTACAAAAATTAATACCGGTTGCCATACTATGTTGACACTTTCCAAGTCTGCTCGCTTAACAAATGATCTTAATGTACGCTTTTCTGTTTTATGTCGTAACTTAAAGAAAGGAATAAATTCCAACAAAAAAAACAAATACACCAAACATCACGATTACAGAAAATTAGGTACTGCTTTAATTGATGATCTATGCAATAGATTTAAAATACCATATGAAATTCGTAATTTCGCAAAAATTATTTCAGAGTATCATGACTATTTATATGACATTGAAACATTAACCCCTGAAATGTTAATGACCTTATTCCGTGTTTTTGATTGTTGGAGACGCCCTAAAAGAATAGAACAAATTGTCTTAGTCAGTAAATCCGATACATTAAGACATATGAGTTATAAAATAAATTCATCTAATACAGAAGGTTTTCTGAGTACAGCCTTCGCTGTTACAAAAAAAATTTCCATTGCAGACATTATTAAAGACGGATTTACTGGAGTAAATATAAGCAAAGAATTATATACCAGACGATTAGATGCCTTAAACATATGGAAAAATAAACATACATAAAACAATAAATAATATTTACACACAAAACTTTAAAAAACACTGTAAATAATTAAATAAATTCAATTGAATACACTCAATCGTAAAATTATGCACAATAAACCACATGCTTACCGTTAATTATTATTAAATCTATCTAACAACAGACATTACTACACGGCTGACATTTATGCTAGCTATATACATGTAATATTAATTATTTCATGTCATATTTAATCAAAAAATCAACGCACACACATATATATTGTATATATAATAATAAGATTTCATTAAACAGTTAACTTTAATCAACAATTAATCCCCAATAAATAACTCCAGCTAAAAAAAAACGATATATAGCAAAAGGAATTAAAGAAAAACCTTGAACTATTTTTAAAAATAATCTTACAGTGAATAATGCTATAGTAAAAGCTATAATACTACCCCCAATCAAAAAAAAAGCACCTATTGTATCAATAACAGATTCATAACGATATAAAGTCAATACTGTAGCACCAAATATAATAGGTATCGCTAAAAAAAATGAAAATTCTAATGAAATATTTCGATTCAAACCCACTAACAATCCACCTCCAATAGTAGCTCCAGAACGAGAAAATCCTGGCCAAAACGCTAAACATTGAAAACATCCAATTAAAAAAGCTTGCAAACAAGTTATATTATCAATATTTGATACACGTGGTTCTTTAGGTAAATATAATTCTCCAACTAATAAAAATATCCCTCCAATAATTAGTCCATACATAATATATGTTAACTCAAAAAATAATCTAATATTTTCATAAAAAACTACACCTAATATTATCCCCGGGAACGTTCCTAATAATATATGACGAATGCATAAATGATTGTTGGCATAATGTTGTTTAATAAATATTTTTCTTATACAAATTACACCCATACTATATAATCTATTCCAAAAAATTTTTGTTATAGACAAAATAGCACCTAATTGAATAATCACAGTAAAAATCTTAACTGAATCATCCGTACAATTTAAAATACTTTGAACCAATATCATGTGTCCTGTTGAAGAAATAGGAAGAAATTCTGTCAAACCTTCTACTACTGCCAAAATAAACGAAATAATTAATTTATGTGCATCAATATCTAACATTAATGATCCAAAATAAATAACATTATTATTTTTTAAAACATTTAAACAAATACACATTAATTACTATATAAATTACCATATCATCCATAAAATATAGAACACAATTGTACTAATTAATGTTAAAAATTTTTCTTATTTACTAAGTACATCATATCTTTATTTATTAATTAACTATCTTTTAAAAATTCAAAAAATGTTTTATTTTTTCGTTCAATACATATACCAACGTTAAAAGCATCATGAATTGCTCCAGGTTTACTCACTTTTACACGAACCCCAAAAATAAAATATTTTTCTATTAATACACTTGCTATTAAATTAGCCACATCTTCTATTAAACAAAAATGTTTTCCACTTACTAAACTAAGTACAGTTTGACTCACATGAGTATAATCAATATAAGACGATATACTTTTTTTATCTAAAAAATATTTAATATTATATGACAATTGCAAATCAAAAATTAACCTCTGCAAACATTTTTTTTCCCAATCATGTATGCCTATATACGTCATTACTGTCAGTTGCTCAATAAATAAGATATCCATTATCATATACTACATTAAATTATATAAATAAATTATCTATTTAAATAATATTACTGTTAAATATACACGCCATGTGTAATATATATACACATATAATTTTTATTCATTCTAAACAAAATAATCATGACTCTTTATTCTATTTTCATCATAATATTTGCTTATTTTTTAGGATCAATATCTAGCGCCATTCTGATATGCAAAATATTACATTTTCCAGACCCAAGAGATTTTGGCTCCAAAAATCCTGGGGCTACTAATATTTTTCGTATAGCAGGTCGTAAAATTGCAATCAGTGTAATAGTATTTGACATACTAAAAGGTGTGATCCCTATATGGTTAGGATATTATTCAAAAATTCCACCTGTTTTTTTAGGAGCTACAGCGATTTTTACCTGCTTAGGACACATGTATCCTATATTTTTTCGCTTTCATGGAGGAAAAGGTGTAGCTACTGCATTTGGAGCGCTTACAACAATAAATTTTGACCTTGCCATTGTCATGATAAGTACCTGGATCATAACTGTGTTATCTACTGGATATTCCTCAGTAGGAGCTATTGTTACTGCACTCATTATACCCTGTTACGCTTGGTATTTTCAATCTCAATATTTTATTCTAACAATCATAATATCCTCTTTAGTTATAATAAGACATTCTTCCAATATTCAAAGATTATGGCATCATCAAGAAAAACATATTTGGCGTAATTAACACAAAATATATCTAAAAAAATAATTACGATGATGATTATTTTATTCGAGCAAGAACTTCTAAGGACCAACGTGGCCTTACTAAGATGGATAAATCGCTAAATAATCCAGCTTTTAGTCGCATTAATCCAGTATAAGCCACCATTGCTCCATTATCTGTACAAAATTCTTGTCTAGGATAAAACAAACTTCCTTTTAAGGCATACATCATTTTTAAAAGATACGCTCTCAACGCATGATTAGCGCTAACACCCCCCGATATTACTAAACATTTTAATCCAGTTTGTTCTAATGCACGACGACATTTTATCCCTAATGTTTCAATAATTGCATCTTCAAATGCACGTGCAATATCAGCGTAAGTCTGAACATCATGAGCACTGAACATAATAGTATTGACAACACATGTTTTTAATCCAGAAAAACTAAAATTTAAACCTGGACGATCAGTCATGGGTCGAGGAAATACATAACGATCTGAAATACCTTTCCGAGCCATTTTTGACAACACAGCACCTCCAGGATATTTTAATCCCAATAGTACAGCAATCTTATCAAATACTTCCCCCACAGCATCATCCAAAGATTCTCCCAAAATTTTATATTCCCCTATATGACTTGCTGAAACAAGTTGAGTATGTCCACCAGATACTAGTAACGCTACAAACGGAAATTCAGGAGCCTTCTTTTCTAACATTGGTGCTAACAAATGCGCTTCCATATGATGAATATCAATAGCAGGTATTTTCCAAGCATAAGCCAGCGTTCTCGCAATAGTTGCTCCAACCAATAAAGATCCTATCAAACCAGGTCCAGCCGTATATGCTATCCCATCAATATCCTTAGACTCTAAATGCACTTGCTTTAATGTAGATATAATCAAAGGAATTATTTTTCGTGTATGATCACGAGCAGCCAATTCAGGCACAACTCCTCCATAATCAGCGTGCAACATATTTTGACTATATACTTTATTAACCAATAACCCTTGATATTGATCATAAATTGCCACACCAGTTTCATCACATGAAGTTTCAATACCTAAAACACGCATATATACTCCATATTCGATCAATAATTGCAAAATACTTCACATTAGTGTTATATTTCATGCCATAATGTTTAATGTTATACTATAAAATAGTAAAAATATAAATTATTTTACTACATTAAGAAGAACAATCATAATAGAGATAAAGATACATGCCAATAATAAAAGTACGTGATAACGAATCATTTGACGTAGCGCTCCGACGTTTTAAAAGATCTTGTGAAAAATCAGGAATTTTATCTGAAGTACGTCGCAGAGAATTTTATGAAAAACCAACCACAGAACGTAAAAGAGCCAAAGCATCAGCAATTAAACGTCATACAAAAAAACTAGCCCGAGAAAATTTGAGACGAATCCGATTATATTAAACAATATTTGCATACTTTTATATTCAAAAAAATGCATAATACAACCTATTTCTAGTAATCGATAAAACTCATCGTATATATTTAGGTGCACAAAATTTAATCACAAATAATAATAGTTTTGAGTGTTATTTGCTCTCAATAACACAAACTAAGGAAATCTAATTACCCGTATTCCAAACACAATAATTAATGAATTGATATCGCGTACTAATATTGTAGATTTAATTAGTCAACGCATCTCTTTAAAAAAACAAGGAAAAAATTTTTTGGCTTGTTGCCCATTTCATGCCGAAAAAAACCCATCATTTACTGTTAATACCGAAAAACAATTCTACTATTGTTTCAGTTGTGGATCACACGGCAACGTAATAGATTTTTTGATGAATTATGATCGACTTACATTCATTGAAACCATCAAAGAACTATCAATGATGCATGATTTCTCAATAAAGAGAGATTCAAATATTTATAAAGATAACAATTACAATAAAAATAATTTATACCAATTAATGAATAAACTATGCACATACTATAAAGATATCTTAAAACAAAAAAAATATTTATATGTTTATAAATATTTACAGAACCGTGGATTAAATGAAAAATCTATTTCTGACTTCAATATTGGATTTGCTCCATCAAAATGGAATAATATAATACAAAAATTTAATCTTACACCATACGATCAAACACTACTTGATCAATCAGGTATGTTAATTAGTAGTAACACAAAATATAAACATGATCGATTTCGTAACCGACTGATGTTTCCTATACGAGATACAATAGGCAGAATTATAGCATTCGGAGGTCGTGTTATTGAATACAACAAGACACCTAAATATTTAAATTCACCAGATACCGAAATTTTTAAAAAAAGTCAGCACTTATACGGCTTATACGAAGCTCGTACCCAGTGCAAAAATCTCTCTTGTATACTTTTAGTAGAAGGTTACATAGATGTTATTTCATTAACACAATTTGGAATCAACTATTCAGTAGCTTCTTTAGGCACTTCTATTACTGATAATCATATTCGATTAATGTATAATATCACTGATCAAATTGTCTGTTGTTTTGATGGCGATTATGCTGGGAAACAAGCTGCTTGGCGTACATTAAACACTGCTCTACCATATCTTACTGACAATCGTCATATATATTTCGTGTTCTTACCTTCTGGGGAAGACCCAGATACATTAATACGTAAAATAGGGAAAGATAGATTTTTAAAAAAATTAACAAAAAAACAAGATTTATCAAATTTTTTATTTGAAACATTATCAAAAAAAATAAATTTACAAACATTAGCGGGTCGAGTTAAATTAAGCAGCTTAATTTTACCTATGATTCACAAAATTCCAGGACCAACACTAAAATTATGTTTATTACAACAATTAGGTAACAAAATAGGAATTCTAGATGACAACAAATTAAACCAGTTACTTAAAAAAAAAACTATTGCATCTACTACTAACAAAATACAAAAAAATTATATAAATTACAGCATAACACACGTATTAATAGGATTATTGATACAATATCCAAAACTTTCAAAATTAATACCAAATATACAAGGATTAGAACAATGCAAACAAGACAATATCGTAATTTTTATTGATTTAGTACAAACATGTAAAAAATATCCAACATTGACTGCTGCGCAATTATTAGAACATTATCGTGAGAATAAATTTTTTTCAAAACTTGAAACACTAGCATATTGGAACCACTTAATTACCAATGATATGATAGAAACTACTTTTATTGATGCGTTAACTAAATTATATAATTTAACTCTTGAGCAACGTCAAGAAAAACTTATTGCTCGCGATCGTATATTTGGTCTAACAAAACAAGAACGTCAAGAATTGTGGTTGTTAAACCAAAAATTATCGAAATACTAACATAAAAATTATAAACTCTTTGGATTCAATATTACTAATGAAAACAATCATGAAAATACCTCCTGAATAAATTATTTTTTAATAATTTTATTTACATATCATCGATAGATGGGGTATTACACCACTATTATACTTTTAAATACAAATATTACTTCAAAATGTGGAAGTCTTTTTATGGAACATAACCCACAATCACGACTTAAGTTACTCGTTACACTCGGGAAGGAACAAGGATATTTAACATTTTCTGAAGTTAATGATCATTTACCAGAAGATATTGTAGATCCTAGTCAAATAGAAAATATAATTCAAATGATGAATGATATGGGTATTCAAGTCATGGAAGAAGCTCCCAATTCCGACGATTTCTTATTAATCGAACACACACATTCTACTAATGATGAAGAAGAAGTGACGGAAGCAACTGTACAAGCATTAACTAGTGTTAATGTATCAGAATTAGGTAAAACAACAGATCCAGTACGAATGTATATGCGAGAAATGGGTACTGTGGAATTATTAACACGAGAAGGTGAGATAGATATCGCTAAAAGAATTGAAGATGGAATAAATCAAGTGCAATGTTCAGTTGCTGAATATCCAGAAGCAATTACTTATCTTTTAGAACAATATCAACGAGTAGAAACTGGTGAAACAAGACTTTCAGACTTAATTACAGGTTTTGTTGATCCTGATGTGGACGAAAATATATCAATACATACAAACATAACCCATATAACTTCTGAAGTCATTACTGAACCAATACCTGATGACGATGAAGAAGAAAATAATGATGACAATCATATTGATCCAGAAATAGCTCGTAAAAAATTCATAGAACTACGCAACCAATATGAAGTAACACGGAATACAATCAAATATAATGGACGCAATCATATTCAAGCATCACAAGAAATTTTAAAGCTTTCTGAAGTATTTAAACAATTTAGATTAGTTCCAAAACAATTTGATTACTTAGTTAATAATATGCGCTCTATGATAGAACGCGTGCGTACACAAGAACGATTAATTATGAAATTATGTGTTGAAAATAGTAAAATGCCTAAAAAAAACTTCATAGAATTATTTGCAGGTAATGAAACCAATAAAATTTGGTTTGATACAGCTTTATCTATGCGTACATCATGGGCGGAAAAATTACATAAAGTTAATGAAGACGTGCAGAATAGTTTATCAAAACTACATCAAATTGAAAAAGAAACAGGACTCACAATAGAACAAGTAAAAGATATCAATCGTCGCATGTCTATTGGAGAAGCTAAAGCTCGAAGAGCTAAAAAAGAAATGGTTGAAGCTAATCTTCGTTTAGTTATATCTATTGCTAAAAAATACACAAATAGAGGACTACAATTTTTAGATTTAATACAAGAGGGTAATATTGGTTTGATGAAAGCTGTAGACAAATTTGAATATCGTCGTGGTTATAAATTTTCCACTTATGCTACTTGGTGGATTCGTCAAGCAATTACTAGATCGATAGCAGACCAAGCACGTACCATCCGCATTCCGGTTCACATGATAGAAACTATTAATAAACTCAACCGCATTTCTCGACAAATGTTACAAGAAATAGGACACGAACCAACACCAGAGGAACTAGCAGAACGTATGCTCATACCAGAAGACAAAATTAGAAAAGTGTTAAAAATTGCTAAAGAACCTATTTCCATGGAAACCCCTATAGGAGATGATGAAGATTCTCATCTTGGAGATTTTATAGAAGATACTAATCTTGATTTACCTCTAGATTCAGCAACTTCAGATAATTTACGTACTGCCACTCATGATGTACTCTCCGGATTAACTCCAAGAGAAGCCAAAGTACTACGTATGAGATTTGGTATTGATATGAATACTGATCATACTCTAGAAGAAGTAGGTAAACAATTTGATGTAACTCGCGAACGCATTCGTCAAATAGAAGCAAAAGCTTTAAGAAAACTACGTCATCCCAGCCGATCTGAAATATTACGAAGCTTTTTAGATGACTAAATGAACGTAACTCAAAAAATCACAATATAACCGTATTATTGTGGTATAAGAGACTATATATAATATTATAATATATGAGTGCAATACATAACATCAAAAACAATAATTTTTGCACACTATATGTATGTATTATACACTAAATTATCTGACGCATTAATGAATACAAATATATAATAAATCAATAATAAACCTAATGAATATTAGGTACAATACATATTATTTTATTTAATAAAATATACAAATTTTGTATATAACATGAAATAATATAGTAAACTATTTACAAATACAATCAGGCCCCTTAGCTCAGATTGGTTAGAGCAGGCGACTCATAATCGCTTGGTCGCTGGTTCAAATCCAGCAGGGGCCATATACAGATATATACGTTATGTTAGATATCTATAAATCACATATAAACCCAATTAATTTAAAACATCATTTTTACTAAAATAAATAAAAAATTGATATCTTTCCGATTATTTCATTATTATTATTGTGAATTCTTATTGTTATATACTATAATACAAACGGCACTTCTAACCTTTCCAAAAGGAAACCTAAAAAAACAAGCACAAACACCCATACAAATGAACTGATCCAATTAAATAATTGAAAGCGAACGGAATTTAATCCAGATACTCCTGCAATAATAGGTAATACTGTTCTTACAAACACTATAAACCGACCAATAAAAAAAGCCGTAGGTAATCCATGTCTGTTGATTATATAAATTGCCTTTTGATATGATTTATTTGGTAAAAAAGATAACCAACGTTTTAAAATTTTACTATTTTTTAGAAATTTACCTTGTAAATAACTCATCCAACTACCCAAACCTGCAGCTATTGTTAATATCCCTATAGTGATAACAAAATTCAAAGTACCTTTTGCAATTAAAATTCCCAATATGACCAACAAACTATCTCCAGGCAAAAAAACAGCTATAAGAACAGCATTCTCCAAAAAAAGAATGAGAAATATTAAAAAATAAATAGCTAACAAAAATTTTATATTATTTCCTAATGTAAAATTATTTTGCCATACTACGTTGAATAGTTCTTTTAACATATTCATTATTTAATTAATTCCATAGTGTATAAAATACATATCAAATTAAATAATTATATTTATCGAATACATTTAACATAATGAAATCACTTATCAATAAAAACTTATATGAAATGCGTAATCTTAAAAAGAACTTTGTACAAAGTAATCCAGCTACAATTTTTATAATTGATAATATTTGGATTAATTACTACGATTATAATATTTTATAAATATTTTATAGGGATATCAAATTTCTAATTTTATATATATAATATATATACTATTACATATGTTTTCATAAAACAGCACACTACTAACAATATTAACTATTATTTTAAAAAATATAAAAACTACTGCCTATATACTAAAACTACTAATAATACGTATAAATATCAACTTAAATAGATATATATATCTATCTGTCTAAATAAATAACAATTATTCATCACAAAATATCTATCTTTCAAGCAACTCATAATTTTATAAAAATACAGTCTTTACTACTATGATTAATATCATGTTTTCAACACTAATTACCTAAAAATATTATTTTGATACAACATTAATATTTTTCGTATAAAAACAGTAACTCACTACTACATAATAACTATTTATTGTCAATAAGGAGTCAGCCGTTAAGCCGGGTTCTGTCTTGGACAATCATTCATCTAAACTAACATTCGCATATTAGTTTTAGCAGCTTACCCAAGTTCAGTACGGACCATACTATTGAACTTCTATTTAGCCTTGCTCCGAGTGGAGTTTACATAACACGAACTGTTACCAATTCGGATGGTGTGCTCTTACCACACCTTTTCACCCTTACCCATACATACTGGCATAAGAGTAAATTTATTATGCCAGTATGTATGGGCGGTTTTCTTTCTGTTGCACTTGTCGTAGATTCATATCTCCCAGGTATTACCTGGCACTCTGTCCTATGGAGCCCGGACTTTCCTCTCCTCCATTTATATTATACCAATTATATGATAATCACTATAAATATAAAGAAGCAGCGATTGTCTAGCCAACTCCCGAGCATATTATAACTGTTTTTCATACCATGTCATCAATCAAATGGCTCTGATCTTTAATCTTATTTGATTTTTCTCTCAAATACTTTTTATAAAGTACATTCTTTCGAACACCATATATATATCCAACCAAAGTAGCAGCTCTTTTTACAGATAACTCGGATGCTAATAACTTCATCACACTAAATACTTTTGGTGATAATTTCTTCCTTTTAAGAGAATGTCCTGCGACCACCAAAACTATCTCTCCTTGAATCCGAGAATTATCCTCTTGCACCCAAGATAACAATTGACCAATAGGTGCTCCATCAATAGACTCCCATACTTTAGTTAATTCTCGTGCTAATACAACATAACGTTCTAACCCAAAAACACTAGCTATATCTTGTAAAGTCTCTATTATTCGATGTTTTACATCATAAAAAATTAATGTACGCGATTCTTCTAATAAAACTTGTAAACGACCTATTCGTAAATTACGTTTATGTGGTAAAAATCCTTCAAAACAAAAACGATGTGTTGGTAATCCAGATCCACATAATGCAGTGATTGCTGCACATGGACCAGGTAACGGAATAATTCTAATTCTTGCTTTCTGACAAGATTTCACCAACAAATATCCTGGATCATTAATCAATGGAGTACCCGCATCAGATACTAAAGCAACACTTAATCCTGCTTGTAATTTTGATATTAATATTGGTATTTTTTTAAATTCATTATGCTGATTTAATACACACAAAGATACACGAATAGAAAAAAAATTTAGCAATATATGAGTACGACGTGTATCCTCTGCAGCAACACAATCTACTTGACGTAAGACTGATAACGCGCGATACGTAATATCCTGCAGATTTCCTATAGGAGTCGGAACTATATACAATGCAGGTACAGATACGCAATCAATTACTGAAGATAACATCATTTTTACATACTATCATTCAAATCAACAAACACCATTTTAATAAAAATCATCAAAAATTTTTATATTTTTTATCTAAAAAAGATTTCAACCCACAACCTATTATTTTAATATCAACATTAATGATAACTCATAACATCATCACAATTAAATTCACAAGTATCTCGAAAAATATATTTTTAAAATTAAACGACATTAAATTATTAAAACACTATTATTTATCACATAATCTATTTTAAAACAATCTCCCAATAATATTACACTTCAAAAAATAGTAAATATAATTAAACATTCAAAACAATCTCGTAGATATACTATTCTTTTCAAGCATATCCTGATAATTACGTTATACTATATATATTTATATGCATAAAATATAATTAAAACATAGTTACTGTTACTAAGTTATAATATTCAAATAAATTATTTAAAATAACTTATTTATTAAAACCATAATAAAAAATTAATACTAATGTTGTATCTTTATGGCTTCTGAACACATACATTCATATAAATGAATATTAAATATCATATAATTATTCAAACATTATTAATTTCATTTTTTGTATTAACGTTACATGCTTGCTGTTCAAGCATCCTAACTATTGGTTCTGCTGCGTTAATAACCACAACATGGAATGATCCTCGTACTATTGGTACTCAATTGGATGATAGTATTTTGAAAGCTCATATTGCTCATGCTCTTCATAAAAATCAACATATCAAAAAATCATCAAGAATAAAAAGTACTGTATATCAAGGCAATGTATTATTAACTGGACAAACTTCTTCTATTTCTATTGCTGAAGAAGCCATACAAATAGTCATGCAAATTAACGGAACAAAAAATATTTATAATGCAATTCGTCAAAATACACCAATATGCACACGATCTATTCTAATAGATATCTGGATTAGCAGTCAAATACGCTTAAATCTATTTATTAAAAAAGGTATAAATACTGCTAATATTAAAATAATTACAGAAAACAAAGAAGTATTTCTTTTAGGAATTGTTACCCATGAAGAAAATAAATATACCAAAAAAATTGCGAATTCAGTAAACGGAGTAAAAAATGTATTTACTGTGTTTTCTTATACATAAAATACGAGACATAATTAAAAACTACATCAAAAAAAATTCTAAATATAGAAAGTTACTGATAAAAAATACATCTAATACATTATAATATATATTTATAAATTAATGTTACTTTAAATATCACCCATAAACACTTAAAAAATAACATATTTATAAATATACAAAAATCACAACTAAATAATACAACCTTTTTCCACTATCCATCCATAATTTACAATCTATAAACATATACAATAATTAACATAAAACAATAATAAATATATAGATTATTTATATAAAATAAAATTTTTCATGTTGTATCTGATGATTCAATCCCCCATTCAATAACCCAATTACATTTCCTAATATCAATGTATACGGAACTGAACTACAATCACACATTTATATGACTTTATAAAAACATCTAACCCCACATACACATTTAAATCATATTACTAAATTTAGCTTGAAATTGTCACAAATTTGTTCCTAATCAATACATATATCGATACTCACTCAAATTAAATTAACTCTAATCTCGTTAAGAACAAGAGAATATTTGCTTCATGATAATATAGTTATAAACATAATCAAATTGCCACAATTTACTATTTACATTATTAATATAAAAACCAATCACCATCATGTACCAACTTTTATTTAAAACAATAACTATTAAAAATATCTTACATTCCAAGATAACAAAAATTAATTCGTATATTATTATATACGATTACTCTACCATAATTATTTTTATCCTCTTCCAATAAAAGAATTTACCACTAACTTTATATATTTGATTGATCAAATATATAAGAAATAAAAAACTATAATGCTTATTATATAACTAATTACTGTTACAATCAACAACTAAAAATAGCCACCTGAATTTAAAAATCATTTGATTAAACACACAAAAACACTGTATTTTCTCTAAATTCACACTAAAATTTGTTAAATAACTAATATAAACAGACAACCTATCCTGATCTTCTCTAAAATATTTATCTACCAAATTACAATAAATGCTGATTCAATACATCAAAATTATATCAACCATACCATCATCAACCTAATATTGCCATCATCTTACTCATCAAACTATGCCAATATAATTAAGTCCAACACTTATTACGTTTTTTATTCTTAATAAAAATTTTATATTTCACTTCAAAAATTACTAACATAGTAATATAAAAAATAAATAAATCCTACTACTCATTCACTAATGCAAACGCAAGACTATATTTAATAGATATCAACGCTTAGAAAACTGAGGGCGTCTACGTGCTTTACGTAAACCCACTTTTTTTCTTTCCACCTCTCTAGAGTCCCTAGTCACTAATCCAACTGAACGTAATACACCACGCAATTTCTCATCATACTGCAATAATGCCCGAGTCACCCCATGACATATCGCTCCAGCTTGCCCAGATACACCGCCACCTTTTACGGTAATATATACATCTAATTTATTGGATAAATTAGTAATTTTCAAAGGTCTCATAATAATTGATTGAACATTATTTTTAGGAAAATATTGATCTAATGTACGTTTATTTATAATAACTTTTCCATTATTCATCGTTCCTAATTTAAGAAACACTCGAGCAGAAGCACTCTTTCTTCGTCCAGTACCATAATAATATTGATTATTAAAAGTTATGGTTTTATTATTTTCCATCCTATTTACTCATTAACAATCTATATACTGAGGTACTTGTGCAGCATGTGCATGAACACTACCTGAATACACTCTAAGTCTACCATACATCATGCGACCTAAAGGACCTTTAGGCAACATGCCTCTTACTGCAATTTCAATTACCTTCTCAGGATGTCTACTTATCATCCTTTTAAAATTAGATTGCTTAATGCCTCCAATATATCCAGTATGATGATAATAAATTTTGCAGTCACGTTTATGACCGCTCACAGATACTTCTGTTGCATTCAAAACAATAACATAATCTCCCATGTCAACATGAGGAGTGTATTCCACTTTATGCTTACCAATTAAATATCTAGCAATTACAGTAGATAGACGACCAAGTATTTTATTTTTAGCATCAATAATATGCCATGTTCGCCTAATTACATTTGTTTTTACCATAAAAGTTCTCATGGAAATAATACACTCAATTCAATATAAATATTCAAACTTATTACTAACCAAAAAGAAACGATTGAATATACCACACAACGCCGTACATTCCATACATGTTACCACAGTTTACTTTTATAAAAAAAATAAAATTTCTCTAATTGTTTATACCCTACAATCAGTAGGCATTAATATTTAATTCATGAAATACCTCAATCCGTATATCATAACATAAATTAATTGATAAAATAATTAAAAAATATTATTAAAATTACATTTAACACTGAATACATCATTCTTATATCTTTACAATAAATAAAATAATAATTTATATTTTGAAATATGATTGTTACTATCGTTTAATTTTTTAAAAACACTGGGGTACTTATTTGAAAATACCACTAGATTTAATTATTTATCCATTTGCTTCATAGCATTATACATGAATACTTATTGATAAAGAAAATCAAGTAGAATAAAATCGTTTCGAACAACATATACATTAACCAAATAAATAGTTACATTATTCTTTATATACGGATAACGTTGCATTTATACAATAAATATCAATAAAAAATGATCACATATCATCCAATGAGCAACACAACAATACACCACATAAAACAAATTTAGGAGTATTCTCATGGTATGGATATACATACTCGTAAGCTTAATGATTGGAATTGTTATAGGAGCATCTATAATGTATTACAAAGCACGTTATTTATTACATGATCAAAAAACTTTATATAATGAATTACAAAATAACAAAATTAAACTAAATGAATATCAAAAAGAATTAAATAATCACTTTGTCCACACTATAGAATTACTGAATAAAATGGCAGAAGATTACCATCATCTATATCGTAATGTCAAAAAAAGCGCTAAATTTTTTTTACCAAATATACATACTCAAGATAATATGTACACATTTAATATAAAAAGAACAAAAACAAAAAATGAACAATTACCAATAGAAGCACCATTAGATTACTCTAGCAATACTAAAAATATTCTAAAAAATCATGACGATAAATAACATAAAAATTCCACTATTTTACATAAAGGACCTAATACATCACACACTATATACATATAAGCAATATAATTCTTCTAGTATTATAATCCATGAAGAATGAAACATGAATTCTAGATATAAAATGTACATAATTTAGCATTAAATTTTTTAACAACAATTAAAATAAAACATCATTTTTTAAAATGATAACTAATCAAATTAATTATTTATGAAAACAACACATTTATTTAATATATTAAGTATATTCTTTATATTAGGAATGTCATGTTCTGAATCTTCCATAAATCATACCACATTCTCTACAGGAATATCATCGGAAGTATTACCAAGTTTAGCTCCCATGTTAGATACCGTACTGCCAGCTGTTGTAAGTGTACATGTAGAAGGCATGCAACCTGCAAAAAGACTTACTTTACCTAAAGAATTTAAATATTTTTTTGGACCAGACATTCCTGGAGGCAACTTCGGAGCTAGACCATTCGAAGGACTAGGATCAGGAGTAATTATTAATGCTAACAAAGGATATATTATTACTAACAATCATGTTGTCAATGGCGCAGATAAAATTAAGATACAACTTAATGATGGTCGAGAATTTAATGCCAAATTAGTAGGACATGATGAACAAACTGATTTGGCATTACTTCAATTATTGAAGTTTAAAAATCTTTCTGAAATAAAAATGGCTGATTCTGATATTTTAAAAGTTGGTGATTTTGCTGTTGCAATTGGCAATCCATTTGGATTAGGTCAAACAGCAACTTCTGGAATTATATCAGCATTAGGAAGAAGCGGTTTAAACCTTGAAGGATTAGAAAATTTTATACAAACTGATGCTTCCATAAATAGAGGAAATTCTGGAGGCGCTCTGGTTAACTTGCATGGAGAATTAATTGGTATCAATACTGCCATTTTAGCACCCGGAGGAGGAAATATTGGTATTGGTTTTGCTATTCCTAGTAATATTGTAAAAAATTTAAGTCAACAATTAATCGAATTTGGAGAAGTAAAACGAGGACAATTAGGAATAAAAGGAACAGAATTAACTGCTGATATAGCCAAAGCACTTAACATAGATGCACAACGTGGTGCATTCGTTAGCGAAGTTCTACCAGGTACTGCAGCCGCTAAAGCAAATATCAAAGCAGGAGATATTATCGTATCTATAGAAGGGAAACCAATAAAAAATTTTGCAGAGTTAAGGGTTAAAATTGGTACTACTACTCCAGGTAAAATTATAACGCTAGGATTATTGCGAGACGGAAGAATACAGACAGTATCAGTCTTATTAGATGACAGCACCTCCGTTAGTACTAGTGAAGAAATGTTAACTCCAGCATTACAAGGAGCTTCCTTAAGTAATGGATATTTAAAAGATGGAACAAAAGGAGTACAAGTTGAAGAAGTAATAAAAGATTCTCCAGCTTATTCTATTGGACTACAAAAAGGCGACATAATAGTCGGATTAAATCGCGCAAAAATCAATAATCTATCTCAATTACGGAAAATTTTAAACGAAAAACCACCAATCATTGCGCTTAACATCGTTCGTGGAGATACAAATATCTTTTTATTACTCCGATAAGTCTAATATTATTTGAAAAGAAATGCAACTGCAAAAAAAATAATACATCCTGTATTGTTCAAATTTTTGATAAAAATAAATACTTTTTGTATGTTAAAATATAAATCAAGAAAAATTAATAATCAAGTTATTTCTTATAACTAGTAATACGCTCAATATGAGCCCCCATATCTTTTAATTTTCTTTCAAAATGATCATATCCACGATCAATATGATATACGCCATCAACTATCGTTAATCCTTCTGCAATACAGCCGGCCAATATTAAACTTGCAGAAGCCCTCAAATCCGTTGCCATAACTTGCGTACCAATTAATGAATCAACACCATGACAAACAATCATATTATTTGATTTTTCAATACGAGCTCCCATGCGAATAAGCTCTGGTACATGCATAAATCTATTTTCAAATATTGTTTCTATAATTTTTCCTGTACCTTCAGACACTATATTTAATAAAGTAAATTGTGCTTGCATATCAGTAGGAAATCCTGGATATGGTTTAGTGCATATAGTAATAGCTTTCGGTCTTTTCCCATGCATATTCAATCCAATCCAATCCTTGCCAATATTAATATCAGCTCCAGATTCACTTAATTTCTTTAAAACAAAATGCAAAGTATCTGGACGAGATCTTAAGCAAACTACATTTGCGCGTGAAATAGCAGCAGCAACTAAAAAAGTTCCAGTTTCAATGCGATCTGGCATAATATAATATTTTCCACCGCCTAATTTTTGAGCTCCCTCAATAGTAATTCTATTACTTCCAGCTCCATTAATATTGGTTCCTAACATAATAAGAAAATTAGCAGTATCAACAATCTCTGGTTCACGAGCAGCATTGTCAATTACAGTAGTCCCTTCTGCTAAAGCAGCAGCGCTCATGATAGTAACCGTAGCACCAACACTAATTTTATCCATTACAATGTGAGCACCATGTAATTTACCATTCACAGAAGCTATAACATACTCTTCTTCTAATATAATGGTTGCTCCCAACTGTTTTAAACCATTAACATGTAAATCTACTGATCTTTTTCCAATCGAACATCCCCCAGGTAACCAAATTTTTCCATATCCAAATCGAGCTACTAATGGTCCTAATGCCCAAATAGAAGCACGCATAGACCTAACTAAATCATAAGAAGCACAACTTGCATTAACACTACTGGCATCCACCAAGACCACATCACAATGTTCCACTTTTGCTCCAAATTGTTGTAATAATTTTACAGTAACATCAATATCCTTCAATTTAGGAACATTAAAAATTTCCACCGGTTCTTCAGTTAACAACGTAGCAAACAAAATTGGTAATGCAGAATTTTTCGCCCCTGATATATTCACTTCCCCGCTTAAAGGAGTAGGACCATGAATATAAAATCTATCCATTATCATCATTTAACATCAATCATATATTAATACTATAAGAATTAACAACTACTTGATATACTACACAACCGACGCTTCTCGTTCCATTCTTCAGGGTTAAACGCTTGAATAGATATAGCATGAATTTCATTATTTAATATATATTTCATAAGAGGAGCGTATATAATTTTATGACGTTCTAATTCATTCATATCATAAAAAACATGACCTATAGCAACAATTTGATAATTATCCTCATAAAGAGTAACATACACTTCATCTAATGATAAATGCTGTAATAAAATACTTTTCACTTCATCTACATTCATAATTTTCAAACCATTCTAGTAAAAATAACCACAATAATAACTCAAAAAAATTATATTTTCATATTTTTTATATCTGATAATTATTATACTATAAATTTTTAAGTGAAAAATATCATACAATTTTTAGCTCATATAAACCAAACAATGATTATTTATACTATTAAAAACAATATGCAGTCACTACCATTACTATTTGAAAAATTCAAATAAAAATGAATTATAACATAAAATATATGAGATACACAAAATACACTAATAAGAATCAATATTCGATATTATTAAAATTTTCACATATATCCCTGCTTTTCATTATAATTAAATCAGTGTTGATACTATTTCTCATTCAAATATAAAAGCAAATCCAAATACACAATTTTATTGTTTATCTTTAACAATAAAATTGTGTATTATCTTTTTCAAGATAAATTATTAATTTTTCTATCTGTTCTATAACATTGCATCCTGAAAACGTTTTTATCACCACATATTGCTAAATATATACAACACAAATATATGATCTTGCCATAATGATAATTATGATCATTGATAACATCAATACCATAAACTTTAATAAAATTTCCAAAAAAAATTACTCATATATTAATACTATATAATATCTTTAAATAAGAGATTAAAAATAAAATGACATGTTATATAATCAAAATCAATTTTTTTACTAATGATAAAAAATCTACCCTCAATTATATAATCAAAAAATTAGAAAATTAAGATGTTAAATATCATCACAATTATGCATATCATCTTGATGATAAAACTTAAAAAATAAAATACAATGATATTCTATATATATTTTATATAAAAAATCTTATATCTATTATTAAAAAATATAAAAAGATAAAAAATTTTTTTGTACACAATCATCATTATGAAATATTATTCTCATAATAACACATTAAAATAATATATGAAATTATTATTCAGCTCATGATAATATCATCAACTATAATTAATAAATTTTAAACAATATTTATTGTACTGATATACAGCATCCAACTACTGTCAGAATATACACTTATATTTAGTAATGCTAATCAGCAATAATACCATTACTCACATAAATTTTAATTTCAAAATAGTTGTTATTAAATAAATAAAGAACATTTAAATCATCCAATTACTAACATAAATACAGTATGACATTTATAATTTCTATTTTTATAGTACTTATAATAACTATTTTTTAAAAATTAATTTTCTATTAACATGAACGACTATAAATAACAATACTTTTACAAAAGACACTGCTTTATACTTAAATTTTGTAATGCAACTCCCACATTTCCAATTCTATAACAACCCACTTTTATTTATTACGCTATAATAAATATACCACCATATGAATAATTAATGCTATTAAAGTTAGTAAATTCGTATAAAAATTAATATATCTAAATCCAAACAATTTAATTACATAAAAAATATATAATTTCTTTAATATTTTTATTTCAAAATCACAAAATACATATACTACCATAAATATCTATCTACTATATTAATAAATAAATAGATTAAAACTATACTATCCAATACAACATAAAAAATAATAAAAACAGATCTTATATAGAGATATATATTTTCATACTTTTACAATATAAAAACATTCTTTATTGTTCCATATTCCAAATCCAAAAATATAGTTCTTTTATAAAAAATTTTTCGATTTTTTTCTTTAAAAATAAATGCATTTGTTATACTGTTACAATATATTCTCAAATTTTTATTTGTATTGCATATTAGAAATACATAGTATAAATTATACTGCATCAATAAATTTATAAGAAAATAAATTTAAATTATCCAATTAATTGGTATAATCACTACAACACACATAAGCCATTTAATAATTACATGATTTTTATATTATATTTGTATTGATTAATATAAAAATAATTCATATTACATACATAAATACACTCTTAATAAAAAATAAAGAGATTTTAAAATTTACACATGTCAAAATAATATATAATACATATTATTCATATAATTTTTAAAATTAAAAACAATGAAAAACCACAATAAGCCAACACAAACCACAATTGAAAAACACATAAAAATAAATAAATGTATAATATTTAAATAAAATATACCATGTTATAAATCATTAGTATAAATAAAACAATACAAATTATTGATTTATACAAGTGTATATATTGAAAAACATTTTTTTGATCATTTTACACAAAAAACTGTTTGTTTATAACTTTCATTTCAATAACATTGAACCATACAAAATATTTATACATATTATAAAGATAACATCTGTAAAAATTTAATTATATAAACTTACAATATCTAATATTTTAGATACCATATATCATAAAAATATTAACACTTTTATAATTATAAAAATAACTTTTAATTTATATCATTCTATCCCCTATAACATTTTAGGTATATAAATCGATAAACACAATGCAAGATAAAAAAAAAATAAAAAAATATACTTTAATATTAATTTCATTAATATTAATAATAATTCTTTTATCTATTATTATAAATAAATCATTAATCATACCTAATGTATCATCGCACTCATTCACTAATCACGGAATATGCACCCGTCAAGGTAACAATGTAGTAATCAACATATATAATAAAATAGGACAACTTAAGTTCAAATTAACAGCACATTGTATTCAATATTTTTCAGACCAACAAATTACTTGGTTCATATATCCTAATGTTACTGCTTTTGACGAAAAAAACATTCCAACATGGAAAATTACGGCAAATCAAGCTAAACTAAGTTATGAAAAAATATTACATTTATACGAATACGTTTATGTTACAAATTTAAAAAATAACGCATGCTTTCAATCCATTGAAACAAATCAAGCAACAATTAACTTAATAACCCAAGATTTCATTTCAAATGAAAAAGTAATTATACATGGTCATTGTTTTTATTCTATCGGGATGAAAATGGATGCTAATTTACATACACAAACAGCAAAATTAATTGATAATACACAAATTTATTATGACATTCAACATGCATGGTAAATACAAAATAATATGTACTTATATTAATATATTTTTGATTTTTACACACTCTCACGCTTCAACACATAAAAATCCTCAAATAGTTCAAGTTTATTCTTCACGTCAGTCAATTAATATGTTAACTAATACAATAGTTTTTACAGGTCAAGTTACTCTTAAATATAAAAATATTGATCTTAATGCAGATAAAATATTAATTGCTCATACAAAAGATACACATAATCTATCTAAGATAGAAGCGCATGGAAATCCTGTCACTCTAAAACAGCATCAAGAAATAGGAAATACAATACTTGCTCGATCATTAATAATGCATTATAATGCTGATAATGATACTATTATTTTTATTGGTCATGCTTATATAGAACAATCAGGCAATTCCATACAAGGTGATAAAATCATATATTCAATAAAAAACAAAAAAATGAAAGCTATCTCCCATCAAGGAAATAAAGTGATTACCACTTTATCAAAAAAATCAATCTAACAGAACACTGTATATATGCTATATCATTGATTATACTTTAATGACATGACAACACTTACTATAAAAAATCTGTCTAAAATTTATAAAGGCAGATATGTAGTTAAAAATATAAATTTATATATAACTTCTGGAGAGATTGTTGGATTATTAGGTCCAAATGGATCAGGAAAAACAACAACATTTTATATGATATTAGGCATCGTTCAACATAATTCCGGTAGTATTTTACTTGATAAAAAAGATATTGGTGTACTACCAATTTATCTTAGAGCCCGATTAGGAATTGGCTACTTACCTCAAGAAAGCTCGATTTTTAGACGATTAACTGTATTTGACAATTTAATGGCCATATTACAAACCCAGAAAAATCTTAATGCAATAAAACGCAATAAACTCATTATAGAATTGATGAAAAACTTTCGCATCAGTCATCTAAAAAATAATATTGGCCAAACATTATCTGGAGGCGAACGGAAGCGCGTAGAAATTGCACGAGCATTAGCAGCTAATCCTAAATTTATACTACTTGATGAACCCTTTTCTGGAGTAGATCCCATCTCAATAACAGACATACAAAAAACTATTAAACAACTTAAAGAACGCAATCTCGGAATATTAATAACTGATCACAATGTAAGAGAAACATTACGTATATGCGAACGGGCATATATCGTTAATCAAGGAACATCAATTGCTCACGGATCTCCTGATGAGATATGGGATAACAAACACGTGCAAAAAGTATATCTAGGGAATATATCTAAACTATAAAAAAATTAGTAGAATACATATTATATATAATACATATTATTATCAAAAATAAAAATTTTTCAAGTTCAAAAACTAATAACTTCAAATTTAATTTAAATATATTATCAATATAAAAATTACCACTTAAATTAATCCACAAATAATAAAATCAATAATTTCAATCAAAAATAAATACAAAAACATCATTAATATATTATCAACTATAAATTAACACATTTACACACATTACTCACTATATTTCTATACCATATAAATACTTTTATTAGCGTACAGTATCTTATTTATAGTCATTATATTTTCACTTAAAACTGACCATTTTATTACTACCCCATACCTCTTTGAACAAAATTACATACTTTAAAAGTTCCATTTTTTTTAAATTTAATTAAAAAACACTGTTAACATGAACATATTTATATGTATATTAATTATATATATTACATAAGGCTACACACAGTTCATGTATCTATACATTATCATACATCTATATCTAACAAAATTTAAATTTTTAAAAATATTTAACGCCTTTTTCAATATAAAATAAACAATTTAATCAATACACAAACATTTTAACCTTTGTGATACATAGAAAATAAAATACCTTTATTTATTCCAAAAAATACCGAAATCAAAAAAACTATACTACCACATAACACTATAGCAGGACCTGCAGGCAAAGACATATAAAATGCCCCAAGTAATCCTATCCATGAACACAACACAGCAATAAATACTGACAATAATAGCATATTTATTAAACTTTTAACCCAATATCGAGCTGAAAGCCCAGGCAACATCATCAATCCAACAGACATTAAAGTACCGGTAATTTGGAAACTTGCTACCAAATTCAACATAACTATTGATAAAAAAAATATTTGAATAAATCTCGATGCCTCGGCATCATTTCCTTTTAAAAAATCTGGATCAAATATTTCAATAATCAAAGCTCTATAAAACAATGCAACAGAAATCAACGTTACTGTACTAATTACTCCAATACACTTTAAATGTAACAAATTTACAGATAAAACAGATCCAAATAATAAACTCAATAAATCTTCTACATTAGAACCATGTAACGACATCAGTATTATCCCAAAAGCTAATGATCCAAGATAAAGTCCCGCAAAACTCGCATCTTTCTGCAACAATGTTTTATCACTAATCCAATTAGACAATATCGCAACAATTAAACCAGAAATAAAACCACCTATACTCATAACGAAAAATGACATGCCTGCAAAAAAATACCCTATAGCCACTCCTGGTAATATAGCATGAGATAATACATCTCCCACTAAACTCATACGTCTTAACATTAAAAAACTACCTATTGGTGTTGTACTAATAGACAATACACAACATGCGACTATAGCTCTTCGCATACACCCATAATCAATAAAAGGATCAAACAACATATGAACAATCATAAAACCTTTTCTTTTCTTAAAAAAACAAATATTCACATTAATACAATATACATATAAAAATTAAAAATACTCAAAATTATATTTTCTGCTTATATAGTCGCATTCCAAATACTACAAGAACAAGTTAATGATAATGTATTAGGAAAATATTCAGTTACTAATTCATGATTATGTAACGCAGCAATCACAGTACACCCACGCTTACACAATAAATTTACCGCACGTATCATGATTCTACAAGTATTTATATCAATTCCTTGAAATGGCTCATCCAGCAAAATTAAAGATGCTTGTTGCACCAATATTCTAGCAAATAACATACGTTGTACTTGTCCGCCAGACAAGTTTTCTATATATTGATGTAGTACATCTAACAATCTTACCTGCTCTAAAGAACGCCAGATTACAGCTCTTTGATGCCAATTGAGTTTTTGAAATAAATTTGTTCTTGGCCAACAACCCATGGAGACTACATCAAATACGGTTAATGGAAAATGATGATCTATGGTTGTATCCTGAGGTAAATAACTCATGCGAGGTCTACCTTTTTTTCCAAATTCTAATCGACCGGCTATTGGAGGCAACAATCCAGCTAATGTTTTTAATAAAGTAGATTTACCTATCCCATTGGGACCCATAATTGCAATCATACTACCATGCTTAATCCGGCCACTTACGGATGGACTAACGTTACGCCCGTAGTAACCCACTATTAAATTATATAATGTCATCATAGATTTATATATCTTATATCATGGTAACAAAGAAGACCAAAAAATAGCAACCCATAAACACAATAAGACCACCAGAACTATAAGCATACGAACTAAACCTGACGCAATAAATAATCTCATACTAATAGAAAGACGTCGTGTAGAATAAAATGACAGCATGGTATTTTTTAACTTTTAAAGTTATGTTATAACATAACTTTTATTAATTAAAACCCTCCAATTTTTTCCCTTTCCTTCAAAAAAAAATCCACATACTTTCACTAAAAATTTTTAATTAATACATAATATATACATCATATAAAAGATTGTTAATTTTCATCCTAATACTTCTATTATCACTAAAACGCTCTAATCCATAATTAGAATATGTAACCTATTTTCATAGAACACATCAATTTTATATTATTAAAAATATACTTATTTCTTTAATTATAAAAATGTAATATTCAAAGTTAAAAAATTAAAAATATTTGTTCATTTAAAGTATTCACTGTAACCTTATTTTATATCAACTGCCGAAGGCCGGACTCGAACCGGCATACCGTTAAGGTGATTGATTTTGAATCAATTGCGTCTACCCATTTCGCCACTTCGGCCAAATAAATACATATGCATATATTTATGACCCATGTTTTTAACACAACCACATAATTACCAAACTTTACCAAATTTTACAAGATATTATTTAATATAAAAAAACAATTTTTTACAATCATTAATATATAATATTTATAGTAACTACTTTAACCTTTATTAAATGAAAAGAAAAATATTAAAACACTCATCTATATTATCCGCATGAATAATAGGAGCAATTATCAAAATAAACATTCTCCATATCACCTTCAACAATAACGTATCAAAAATTCTTATTCATATCTAATACACTCATCACTTATGCTTCCTATTTCATATAAATGTTCATATTATATTTTTACCTGATGTATCTATTATTGATAATAATATTATGGTTGATTACATTAATATATTTTACTATTATATAGATATATATTATAATACTTGGTAAAATAAATATTATATGACAATTTTATTATATGAATAATTTTGATTTCAATTTACTAGTAGTACTCAATGCATTACTAGAAAATAATAGCGTAAACTTAGCAGCAAAAAAATTAAACGTCACGGCTCCAGCCATTAGCAAATCTCTAAATAAAATACGCATTTTATTTAATGATCAAATTTTAGTTCGTAGTGGCACTAAATTAATTCCAACACCTAAAGCCATCGATCTAAAAGAAAATATTAAAGAATTAGTGAATCGCATGGAATCAATATTTAATAATAACATACTATTTGAACCCAAAATTACTTCCATATCATTTACTATTGCATCAAATAATTCTATTTTTATTATTCTTAGCACTATTTTGTTTAAAGAAATACAAAATAAAGCTCCCAATACATTTATCAATCTAGTCAACGACTCAGATTACGACGATGACTTCTTAAGAAATCATACCATTGATTTATACATAGGAGAAATGCGCGCACTTAACCCTGAAATAACCATCAGAACTATTTACGTATCCAAATGTTACCTAATATGTAGAAATCATCATCCTATCCTCTCCAAAAATAAAAATATAGATAATTTATTAAAATATCAATTTATTAAAACTAAGAATGAATATTTCACCAATTCTAATGAATATAATAAAAATTTTTGGAAAGAACGCAACTTAATTGGCATTACTCCGGAATATATTGCTACCGTAAACGCTGTCATTCATTCAGATGCGTTAGCAATAATCCCTGAATTTGTATTAATAATTGCACAGCGATTAAACATACCAGTAACACATTTTAATACAGATTTTAACCTAGGAAAAAAAAATGTCATTCAAGCATGGCATTCTAAATTCAACCATTCTCCCGCTCATAAATGGTTACGAGAATTTACTAAAAATATGTTTTTGAGTCAATTATGATGAGATTATGAAATCATAAATATATACATATAATAACTATACTAATAATTAAAAAAATTATACTAGGCGATATCGATCCAACTATCGGTGAAACACTATATATACCACTTAATATTCCAAAAATTTGATTTAAAATATAAAATAAAAAACCCACTATACTTCCTACGAATAATCTAACACCCATATTTTTTTTACACAATGGCCCAAAAGTACACGCTAATGCCATTAAAATCATAGCTGATCCGGAAATAGGAGATAATATTTTATTCCAAAAAATTATCTGATAATATTTAGAACTTTGACCAATCTTATCAAAATATTTAACACAGTGATATAACTTAGATATAGGTAAAACATTAGGATGAGTAATCATCATAGATAATCTATACGGAGTTAAAATAGGGTGCCATTCAGAATGTGGTATTTTTTTATTAGTAAAACAGGTTTCTGAAGAAATATCCAATTCATTCACATCAATCAAATGCCAAATTTTATTAATAAATACCGCTCTCTCAATATAAAATATTTTTTTCAACTTTTTTTCCTGACTAAAATTATACAGCTTTACTCCTAATAATTCGTCATAATCTGCTACACACTCAACATAAACAAAATCATTATTATCTATAAACCACAAATTTTTAATCTTTATAGGAAATAAACCAGTATCATATTGTAACTGATTACGATACGCACACATTATTTTTTCACTATTAGGTACTACCCATTCATTAAAAATAAAACTACATAATAACACAGGAATAGAAGCTTTTATTACTGATAAAATAATTTGTAACCTACTAAATCCAGAGACTTGCATTGCTATAAATTCATTATGCATCTCAAGAACACTTAAACCTAAAAGACCACCTAGCAAAGTTGCTATAGGAAAAAATAATTCAAAGTCTTTTGGTACATTTAGGATAATATAAACAACAATATCACAAACAGAATAATTTCCTTCTCCTATTTTACGTAACTCATCAACTAATCTCATTATACTAGATAGAGATAACAATACTAAAAACACCACTGTTATATTTGATATAATCACTCTTCTAATGTAATAATTTAAAACACTATACATATATACTATATTTTTATATGACTACGATAATATCCTGTTAAAACTAATTTTTTAATACAAGAAGTATCCCATAAATTAAGCAATAAAACTATTAATAAGTAAACAGCATTGATAACCCATACCCACACTATAGGATTGATTTTTTCTAGAAGAGCATAGGAGCGCAAAAAAATATGCAAAATAAAAAAAATTGTATACAAAACCACTGTTAAAAACAAATTTGTTAAATAATTATGTGAAACAGTAATAATTAATAATGTCGTAATCATTGGCATAATAAAAATAGATATTAATAAAGTGAAACGCCAATGCAACTCTACCTGCATTTCTGGTTCAGAGGAACACCATAATTGACACATCGACATCTGATTAACAGACTTATTTTCTTGTAAAAATGAGTCAAAAGTATTACTAAACAACATTTTATACTGAGAAAAATCAGTAACACATATATTTTTAAACAACTCACATTTATTATAAATATTGTAACATGTGCCTTTTTCTAAAATTATTGACCGAGAACCATCAACCTGTTGATAAACATTACCTTGATCCGCAGTAATAATTGTAAATATATTACTGTCTTTATCTTGATTTGTTTTTGCTAAAAAAATTTGTTTTAATTTATTTCCCTGAATACTATTCACAAACAAAATTAAATATTTATCAACCAACAGTTGAAATTTTTTTTCTGAAAAAACAGATACATTAATATTTCTCTTAATTTCATATGACAATCTACTTTGATAGTTTGCGCAATAAGGAGATAACCACGCTATATTGATTATAGCAAATATCGCAACGATCCCACTAAAAAAAAATACACTCCTTATAAGAATATATTTATCTACAGCACAAGAATACATGGCGATAATTTCATTATGAATATGTAATCGATAAAAAGTAATTAGTACACTCAAAAATACACTTAAGGGAACAAGCAATTTTCCTACCTCTGGTATATTTAACCCAAGGCATAAAAAAATTAAGTGCATTGATATATTACTATCTATTATCAAACTCAACATTTTAATTAATTTTTGACAAAAACAAACAAAAAATAATAATATTAAAATAATCAACTGATTCTTAAATATTTCTTTTAATATGTATTTAGTAAATATCATTATTTTAACTAAAAACCTTGTTTTTACATAAAAAATCAGTATCGTAATGATAACAGATTATAATTTTTAAAAAAAAATAACATATATAATCAATTTATTGATGATACAATAATATTTTGTATTGAATTATAGAAACAATCATATTTTATAATGATATACTTAACTGTTTTACACAAAGTATATTATAATGAATATTCCGCTGACTTATTTTTTTTAATACATCATTTGACATATTTATATACAGGAAAAATTATGATAGAGTTTAGCGTTACCGAAAATCACTTAGAATCATATCCTAGTAGTTGCGTCGTGAGTGGTATATTTGAAGAAACACGTCTATTTCCATCAACAAAAAAAATAGATGACATAAGCAAAGGATATATTAGTGCATTGTTAAATCATAATGTATTAAATGGAAAAGTAGCGCAAACACTTTTATTATACGATATCCCTTATTTACCAAACAAACACATTATATTAATTGGTTGCGGTAAAAAATCTGATTTTAACGAAAATTGTTATAAAAAATTGATTAGAAAAATGATCCTCTTTTGCAAAGAAATTTCTATACTTAGAATATTATGTTGTTTAAGTGAATTCAATATAAAAGGATATAATAATTATTGGAAAATCAGACAAACAATAGAAATAATTAATGAAGAATTATACGTTTTTAATAAATTTAAAAAAAACAAAACTAAATTAAATACCACACTACATGAAATAATATTACATATACCTCATAAAAACGAATTACCATCCTGCAAACAATCTATTAAAGATGGATTGTCTATCGCGCAAGGAATAAAAATAGCTAAAGATTTAGGAAACATGCCTCCTAATTTTTGCACACCTGACTATCTAGTCAATAAGGTTCATGAATTATCTAATCATACTAATGTCACAATAAATATCATTGATGCTTTAAAAATGAAAAAATTAGGTATGTATGCTTATTTAGCAGTAGGACAAGGATCTAGTTACTCTCCAACCATGCCTATAATTAAATATAACGGTCATCCTGAAGGACCGAATGTCGCTCCTATTGTCTTTATAGGAAAAGGATTAACCTTTGATTCTGGGGGAATTTCTATTAAACCATCAAACAAAATGGATGAAATGAAATATGATATGTGTGGAGCTGCTGTAGTATATGCAGTCATGTGTATAGCTATAGAACTGCATCTACCATTAAACATTATAGGAATACTTGCTATTTCTGAAAATATGATTAATCATGCTTCCTTTCGTCCAGGTGATATTCTGACTACTTTGTCAGGACAAACAGTAGAAGTATTAAACACCGACGCTGAAGGACGTTTGGTACTATGTGATGCATTAACATATGCAGCACGTTATAAACCTGATGTTGTTATCGATATAGCCACATTAACCGGAGCTTGTGTTGTCGCTTTAGGGCATCATTTTAGTGGATTAATGTCTAATAATGAAGATCTATCTAATGATTTAATTATAGCTGCAGAACAATCTAAAGATTATGTATGGAAATTACCATTAGACGATGTATTTCAAAAACAATTAAAATCTAACTACGCGGATATGACAAATGTAGGGGGTAAATCTGGCGGTGCCATTACAGCTGGGTGTTTTCTTCAAAAATTTACTGATAAATATAATTGGGCCCATCTAGATATTGCTGGAACAGCATGGATATCTAATCATTGTGATAAAAGTGCAACGGGACGCCCCGTTGCACTTTTATCACAATATCTATTAAATAGATCATCTCATAACATTTAATTTATTTTTATTAATCACATAAACTGTACTAAAATGATATATAAAATATACTTAAGTTGATTTAAACTAATAAACATTAAAGTAACTATAAAACTTAATCAACCATAATAACATATGAAACAAGGAACTTTTTATTTGCTATCTCAAGAATTTAAACAAAAAGATGAACTCAACTACTTAGAAAAGCTGATTTGTAAATTAATAAGTACACATTGGAGGTCTGATAAAAGCATATTAGTAGCTTGCGAAAATAAACATCAAGCAAAAAAAATAGACAAAGCACTATGGATATTTGATCAAAATTCATTCCTGCCTCATAATCTGTTTGAAAAAAAATCCCTCCATACTCCAATAACTATATACTGGAACCAATGTTGTTATGACAATAATTCAAGAGACTTATTAATTAATCTTATGCTAAAAAATATGGACTTTTTTTTTAATTTTAACGAAATAATAGATTTCGTGCCCATAACTGATATGTTAAAAAAAAAAGCAAGACATAGATATCAATCTTATAAAAAAAATGGATTCAAAATGAATGTTATTCACACCCAATTTCATGAGTAATGATATCGTGGAAAAAACATATAACCCTAAAAACATAGAAGAACCAATTTATAAATTTTGGGAGCAAGGAAACTACTTCGATCCCCATGATGAGGATATATCTCGAGAAAATTATTGCATCATGATGCCTCCACCCAATATTACAGGACAATTACATCTCGGGCACGCCTTTCAACAAACCATCATGGATATTTTAATTCGTTATCAAAGAATGCTCGGAAAAAACACATTATGGCAAACAGGCACAGATCATGCTGGCATTGCAGCACAACTGCTAGTAGAACATAAAATTTATAATGATACAGGTAAAAATAAACATGATTATACAAATGAAGAATTAATAAAAAAAATTTGGATATGGAAAAATCAATCTGAAAAATTTATTAATTACCAAATGAAACGATTAGGAAATTCAGTATGTTGGAAAAAAGCACGTTTCACCATGGATTCAGAAATGTCCTACGCGGTAAAAGAAGCGTTTATTCGTTTATATGAAAACAATTTAATTTACAGAGGAAAAAGACTAGTAAATTGGGATTATAAATTACAAACCGCTATTTCTGATTTAGAAGTTGTAAATAAACCGATGAAAGGTTCCATGTGGTATTTATATTATAAATTAGATCATTCTACTAATATTATAACCAATTCAAAACATTTAATTGTTGCAACAACACGCCCAGAAACTATATTAGGTGATACTGCCGTTGCAGTACACCCAGAAGATCCCCGCTACAAAAATTTAATAGGGCAATACGTTATAGTACCAATTACTAATAGACGTATTCCTATTATTTTTGACAAAGATATAGATATGTTTAAAGGAACCGGTTGTGCCAAGATCACCCCTGCTCATGATTTTCATGATTACACTATAGCCAAAAAACACAAGTTACCCATGATAAATATTTTATCACTTGATAGAAAAATTCTTAAAAAACCAGAAGTATTCGATAGTTACGGACAACCTAATAATACATTACACTGTGATATTCCCCAAATATTCCAAGATCTTGATGGTGATCATGCAAGAAAAAAAATAATTTCCGAATGCAACACGCTCAGGTTGCTGCATAATATAGAATCTAAGAATTTAATCATACCATGTAGTGATCGTACTGGTGCTATAATTGAACCCATGTTAACTAATCAATGGTATTTACGCGCTCAAAATTTAGCGCAACAAGCAATACATACAGTACAACTAGATATAATTAATTTTGTCCCAAAACAATATAAAAATATGTATTTTAGTTGGATGAATAATGTACAAGATTGGTGCATTTCCCGTCAAATTTTGTGGGGACATAAAATTCCTGCTTGGTATGATAACAATAAAAAAATATATGTAGGCCACTGTGAAAAAGATATCAGAACACAAAACAAATTAGATAATAACATAATATTACATAAAGATAACGATGTATTAGATACATGGTTTTCTTCAAGTCTTTGGACATTTGCTGGCTTAGGTTGGCCTAAAGATACCAATTTATTAAATATTTTTCATCCCACTGATGTTGTAATCAGTGGATTCGATATCATATTTTTTTGGATCGCCCGAATGATTATGTTGACCATGTATTTCATTAAAAACAAAAACGGATCAGCTCAAATTCCTTTTAAAACTGCATATTTTACTGGGCTCATACGTGATGAATTAGGACAAAAAATGTCTAAATCTAAAGGAAATATCATTGATCCAATAGATATAATAGATGGCATTTCAATAGAAAATTTATTAAAAAAACGCACAAAACACATGTTACAACCACAATTTGCTAAAAAAATTATAAAATACACTAAAAAACAATTTCCCAATGGGATCAAACCATATGGTACCGATGCTTTAAGATTCACTTTAACAGCATTAGCATCATCTGGGCGCGATATACACTGGGATATGAAAAGACTAGCAGGTTATCGTAATTTTTGTAATAAATTATGGCATGCTAGCCGCTTCGTTCTAATACATACTAAAAATAAAGATTGCGGTATATTCACCAAGGAAAAATCATTTTCTTTAGCAGATCGTTGGATTATTACAAAATTTCATCAAACAGTAAACACTGTTCATAAAAAACTTGAAATTTATCGTTTTGACAAAATAGCAAATATTTTACACGAATTTATTTGGCATCAGTTTTGTGATTGGTATATAGAGTTAACTAAACCAATACTTTTTCATGGAAATATATTAGAAATACGCGGTACTCGTTACACATTAATTACATTACTAGAATCATTACTACGATTAGCACATCCAATTATTCCTTTTATTACAGAAAAAATTTGGCAAGAAGTTAAAGTAATTACCGAAAATAATGGAGAAACTATCATGTTACAACCGTTTCCAAAATATGATGCATCCATAATTGACACTAAATCTATTACAGATTTAGAATGGATCAAACATGTGATAGTAGCGATCCGTGCTATTCGTGTAAATATGAATATAGCATACAACACGCCTTTACAAGCAATATTTAGAAACACTCCATTAGAAATTAAAAAACGTATTACAGAAAATTCTAAAATTTTGTGCAATATTGCTCAATTAGAAAGCATAGACTTTATATCAAAGAACAAAATACATCATCCGAAATCAATTACTATACCCTTAGATTCAACAGAACTATTAGTACATATACCAGAAAAAGACTCAATAACACAATTGAAGTAAACAAATTAAAAAGATTGTAATCAATAAACCACAAAATTAAAACAACACAAAAAACCACTAGAATACTACAATGCCACAAATTATACACCGACATCTATTATACAAAAATAAACAATAATTTTTACATTATTATGAAAACATTAGGAATAAATTGATGACTAATATATTATAATAAAAACTGTGATCATTTTATATAAAATGATAAATTAGAACAATTTTCAACAATAAAGTTAATTGATTAGTATATTAATCATAAATCACTAAAATCAATCAACAAACTTACTTTGTTATTCTAATTAATTATAATTAATTGTAACACTATTTTTTTTGATCAAAACTAATTTCCATATGTTTAAAAAATGTTTTTATTATAAAAAAACTTCATTTTTAAAATTATTTTTTAATTTATATAAGAAAATCACGTTATCTATAGACCAACCATTTTCAGGTAAATATTACATGAACCAATTATATCAACGATCTTTTCTACGATTAATAGATTTTAAATCGGACGAAATTAAATATCTATTAAAATTATCAAATCATTTAAAACATCAAAAAAATACACACACTGAAATCCAAAAATTAAATAGAAAAAATATCATACTCATTTTTGAAAACCATTCTACTAGAACAAGATGTGCCTTCGAAGTAGCAGCATTTGATCAGGGCGCGTGTGTCACCTGCCTAACTCCAAATATTAGTCAAATTGGATATAAAGAATCTATTAAAGATACTGCTAAAATATTAGGACGAATGTACCATGGTATTCAATATCGTGGCTATAATCAAGATACAGTGACTAGATTTGCACAATACTCTGGAGTACCAGTATGGAATGGACTTACCACAAAATTTCATCCAACACAATTACTTGCTGATCTCCTGACTATGAAGGAACAACTGCCCCATAAAACCTTTCATCAAATGAAACTAGCCTATGTAGGAGATGCAAAAAATAACATTAGCAATTCCTTATTAGAAGCTGCAGCAATAATGGGATTTGATTTACGACTAGTATCACCTAAGATATTTTGGCCGACACAGGAATTATTTATAAATTGCCAAAATCTTGCGCAACATAATAATGGAAATATTATACTTACCGAAGATATCTGCAATGGAGTAAAAGATGTAGATTTTTTGTACACTGATGTATGGGTATCTATGGGAGAAAATGAAAAAGTGTGGACACAACGTATTTCTTTATTATCTCCTTATCAAATAAATCATAGTATGATTCAAAATACCTGTAATCCAAATGTAAAAGTTTTACATTGTTTACCAGCATTACATAATAATGAAACTACTGTTGGTAAAAAAATATCAAGAAAATATAATCTAAATAATGGGTTAGAAATAACAAATGACATATTTGAATCTCAACATAGCGTAGTATTTGATCAAGCTGAAAACCGTTTGCATACTATTAAAGCGTTGATTATGGCAACACTACTACCTGATTGATTCAGGTCACAAAATTTTCAATAAGTATACAATTTATATTTTGATATAAACCCTAACATTTAATATCTTATTATTTATTACAAATACAAACACATTATCATTAGGAAAAATTATATGCGCCGTGTTATCAGAACAAAAACAGCTCCCACTCCTCTTGGACCTTATGTTCAAGCAATAGATACAGGAAATATAATATTTGTATCCGGGCAAATAGGAATTTGCCCGGATACAAATATTATATCTGATAGTATCTATTGTCAAACATACCAATCATTACAAAATATTAAAAACATTATAGAAATTACTGGCCTTCAAATAAATAATATCATTAAGATTACACTATTTATCGTTAATATTAACGATTTATCTGAAATAAATACTAGCTACAAGAAATTTTTCAATACACACACAAATTCTTCTTGTGAAAACACAATCTTTCCTACACGTTCCTGTATAGAAGTATCTAAATTACCAAAAAACGCCAAGATAGAAATTGAAGCCACCGCAATGCGTTTTTTATAAATTATTAATCTCTTAATATAAAACACATATATTAAAAAACTGGGCATAAATTTTATTGTTCTAAAAATACTCCTGTAGAACTACCTATGCAAAATCAAACAATATAAAACTATATACATATATATCTACAATACAAACCAATTCATTTCTCTATCTATTTGATTTAACAACAACAAAAAATAGCATATTATTTACATTATAATAATGGATCTATCATCATAGATGTCACACACATTTCTTTTTTTTAGAATAAAATAATAACACTTTCACGATTCTTGTTCACAAAAACAATTATTGTAAACAAATTACTATTTAATTTATTATTTATTAGATAACATCTCTGATTCATATATCAACGCTCGTTTTGTATCATATTGATTTTCCCATTTTGCAATTACTAACACTGCTAAAGCATTGCCTATGACATTTAAAGCTGTACGACCCATATCTAACACCCTGTCTACTCCCGCTATGAAAGCTAATCCTTCTAATGGAATACCAACGCTACCCAATGTAGCCAATAATACTACAAACGAAACCCCAGGAACTCCAGCAATACCTTTAGAAGTTATCATTAAAGTCAATACTAAAATGATTTCTTGACTTAAAGAGAGCTCAATACCATATAATTGTGCAATAAAAATAGCAGCAATACTCTGATATAAAGTTGATCCATCTAAATTAAAAGAATAACCAGTAGGCACTACAAATCCAGTAATAGTCGATGGAGCTCCATAAGCTTCCATTTTTTCTATAATACGAGGTAATACAGTTTCTGAACTAGCAGTAGAAAAAGACAAAATAAGTTCCTCTTTTAAAATACAAATTAATTTCCAAATTCTAAGATTACATATACGAGCCACTATACCTAATACCACTAACGCAAAAAACACAATCGCACCATAGACCAATAAAACAAGTTTAGTAAGAGGCAATAAAGAGCTAAAACCAAAAGTAGCAACTGTGACTGAAATTAAAGCAAAAACGCCTATAGGCGCATACCGCATAACTATATGTGTTACTTCAAACATAGTATCCGCTACGGAATTAAAAATATCTAACAATGGGGTCTTCTTTTTCTCTGGCAATGTAGCCAATCCAAGCCCAAAAATTACTGAGAAAAAAATAACTGGTAACATATCTCCTCTAGCCATAGAATTAATAACATTTGAAGGAATCAATGATAACATAGTATTTATTAAATTCGACTGTATTTCAGATGTAGTTTGCTCATACATAGAAATATCCGTTTTAGATAACACAGACATATCGATTCCATAACCTGGATGAAGCAAATTAGCGAAAGCAACACCAAGTATTATAGCAAGTGTTGTAATTACCTCAAAATAAATAATAGTTTTTAAACCAATACTTCCAAGCTTTCTAGCATCTCCAATCCCAGCAATACCAACTACTAATGTAGCCATTACAATAGGAACTACAATCATTTTTATCATACGGATAAAAATTTCTCCAGCTGGAGAAAGAAATGTGATAATCATCCAATCTTTCAATTCTGTTTGATTATGCAATACAATTCCTAACACAATACCCAAGTTTAAAGCAAAAAAAATTTTCCAAGCAAGGGTAATTTTAAACTTTTTCATCATCATAGTTACCCCTTAATTAAAATAAATGATTTTATTACTATTTAATTCCAATCAATCTAAAATTAGTTATATTAAAACAGTTAAAAATGTCTCTTTAAGAAATTCCTACAAAAAAAACCAAACATACATCAAAGACCATCAATAAAAAACTATGAATCAGTTGATATAAAAATTACTTAATCTTTATATTCAAAATACTGCACATCCATACATCCTATATTAAAAACATTATTACGAAAAAAACAAAACTCAACGCGACATATATTCATGTGCATTGAGTAATATACAAACTTAATGTGTAAAATTATATATTAACTATTTATTAAAACATATAATTATATGTGATGATTATAATGTTTATTCAAATATTACTAACTTTTTAAAATACAAAAACACTTAAAATTACAAATTACTTTTCCAGAGAATAAAGTCATCCATTGTTTAAGTCAACTATACATAACAAAATATCTTCAAAATTAATCTTATTTTATTAATCAATTGACATTCCACCTCACAACATAACATATACCACCCAATTACTTAATAAATATAAAAATATTTACATCTCCAACCTACATATAGTACTACCATCATTATGGTAATATATTTCCATAATTAATAATTACATCTGATCTATTTATTTTTCCCAAAATTCCTCACTATCAATTATATGCATTTTCAATACACACTCATAAATTAACTATATACAAACAAACTAACACCTATTAATCTCTAATAAAAACTACAGTCACAAATTATAAAAACTTAAAATTACTCATGTTCTACTAACAAAGCTTCTAGGAAATCTAGATCACGTAACAATTTCGTTAATGTTGCGTTACTAATTTTTTGTTGTGCACGTAAATGATAATATTCTCCTCGTTCAGCACGTAATGCATTTAACCTCATCCGTCTCTCCAACTCTTCAGTTAACATAAAATGAGCATCATTGTTGCCATCTATGCGACGACGCAAATTACCTATAACACGCGCACTTACTTCACTGATCAATTGACTATCAATATTTTCTTCTTGACTATACATTAACCGCTCTTCAAATTTATATAAACTTTCAATAGCTACTTCTGCTGCTATAGCACGAGCCATACGTTCTTCTTTTTGTTGTAACAATTTATCAGATACTACAATTCCTTGTAACAACCATGGGAGAACAATTACACCGCATAACAAAGAAAATAAAATAACACCAGTGGCGATAAAAACTAATTGGTAACGAAACGGAAAAACCGATCCATCTCTTAAAAAAAGTGGTATTGAAAGCACTCCCGCTAATGTAATAGCACCACGCACTCCAGCAAAAGAAGCAATTAAAATTTCCCGTACACTGTATTCACTAAATACCATTGGACGCATAACCATGCAATATAAACTAATATTTTTCATTAACCATAACCATCCAAATCTAAGGATCATTAACGCAGTATAAATAAGAATTACATATACAAATAACATCCACGTTTTAATAGTTGGATCCATTGCTGCCTGCGAAATAGAAGTGGATAAAATATCTGGCAATTGCAACCCAAGCATAATAAATACCATACCATTAAATACAAATTCTAGCATTGTCCACACACTGTTTCCCCGTAACCGCATAGCTAATGGAGCGTTTCGAATAATTCCAGACTGACCAATAGTCATACCTGAAGCAACTGAAGATAATATTCCAGATACACCAATATGTTCGGCAACTAAATATACAGCAAAAGGCAATAATAAAAGAAGTATCGTTTGAGTAGCAGGATCACCACCGCTCCAATGAGTGATAAATCTTAACGATTTACTATATCCCCAAGTAATGATCGTACCGGCTAATAAACCACCCACAGATACTTTGATGAATTCTATGGAAGCTCCGCCTACACTAAATACCATAGTACCCATGGCTACTGAAATCGCAAATTTAAGAGAAACCAAACCTGATGCATCATTCATCAAAGCTTCTCCCTGAAGAATATCCATAAGCTTTTTAGGAATACGTCCCTCCCCTACAATTCCTGAAAGAGCTACTGCATCAGTTGGAGATAAAACCGCTGCTAATGCTAAGGACGCTACAAGTGGCATTTCTGGTATCATCCAATGAATTAAATATCCAATACCAATCACGGTAATGATAACTAATACCAATGCTAATATAACAATTTCCCCTCCATGACGTAAAAACTCACGCATTGGAGTTTTCCAACCATCAGAAAATAATAACGGGGGAATAAAAAGCAATAAAAATAACTCAGGATTAAAATCTACATGTAATCCAAATTTAGGCCAAGCTAATAAAGCTCCCAATACAATTTGCATTAAAGGCAATGGCATTTGAAATGGCAAAATTCGTGTTATCACTCCTGAAATGGAGACCACTAAAGTAAGAATAAGAATTGTAAAAAAAATCTCCATGCTTTAAATCTCAACTATACCCAAAAAATGAATATTATACTCTATAAGAGTAGAGTATTAAGGTGTATATATACTTTATATTTTTGTACAAGCATGGTACATATATAATATTTTAAATAAATAACAAATCTATACACATATTTACATGTAATCACTGTATTATATGCCATTAATAAGCAATGCCATATTTTATGCTTATTCTGATAACATAAATTTCAAACTTATTGTTTAAATACATTTAGTAAATATAGTAAATAAAATATCAAATGATACATCCTGACTATATTAATACATTAAAATATGCATTCTCAATACTATTGAGAATGTCAAAAACACTCAACACAATTAAGTGCATTAAATAACAGTGTAAAAAAAAAATCAGATCCATATCTTACTGATCTTTATAATTAAGATAGCATAATAAGAATCTACACACTACACTGATGAATTTATACAAAAAAATCAATTAAAAAAACAATTTCAATACACCTAAATTTTCTAAAACGGAATATCTTCGTCATCAAAATTAACATTGGAGGAATCGTCCGATATCGTTTCATCACCACTATTTATTATATTCTGATTATCTACTGATGGCATACTTTCGTCTACATGACGGCTACCCAACATTTGCATTGTCCCACCAATATTCACAATAATTTCAGTAACATACCGATCTTGTCCATTTTGATTTTGCCATTTTCTACTTTTTAATGATCCTTCAATATATACCTGAGAACCTTTTTGAAGATATTCTGAAGCAATTTCTGCTAATCTTCCAAACAATACCACACGATGCCATTCAGTCTTTTCTTTAAATTCATTAGTTTGTTTATCTTTCCAAGATTCAGTAGTAGCCACTGAAATATTAGTAACCATATTACCACTAGGCATATAACGAACCTCTGGGGCTCGTCCGAGATAACCAATTAAAATAACTTTATTAATCCCTCTATTTGCCACAAATTCCTCCGTTAATAACCAAATAATTACATCATATATAATAATAATCCTAAAAATTTTTAATTTTTTTATTGAAAATAAAACTATATAATATAGTTAATCTCCTCACATTTAGATCATCGATATTCCTCACTAATATTCCCCACAAACACCCTATTCAATACAACAAGTAATATCGCCATTAATTTATCTTTACTTTAATATTTAATATTGAACCTAAACTTATATATAGAACAATAAGCATTAAACAATAACTTAATTCAAAGTTATCATGTTTATTTTAATATCAGATATATTACTCAATATAATACATATCAAATATTTCTTATATTTCATCAGAATAAATACCAAAATTCAATCATAGACTACCATACTTTATATTACACATGATAATGTATATAACAAAATCACACCACTAATAACAATCAATATTGACCAGGTTTGACATAATTATCAAATCGAGACCATTGTCCATTAAAAATTAAACGTATAGTACCAATGGGACCATTGCGTTGTTTCCCCACAATAATTTCAGCAACACCTTTCATATCACTATTTTCATGATAGACTTCATCACGATAAATAAATAAAATAAGATCAGCATCCTGTTCAATTGCTCCAGATTCGCGTAAATCTGAATTAACAGGATGCTTATCTGTACGTTGCTCTAATCCTCTATTTAACTGAGAAATTGCTATAACCGGTACTTTTAATTCTTTGGCTAAAGCCTTTAATGATCGAGAAATTTCAGAAATTTCTAAAGTACGATTATTGGACAAAGAAGGAACTCTCATTAATTGTAAATAATCAATCATGATTAAACTTAAACCATCATGTTCACGGAACAACCTACGGGCACGCCCACGAACCTCAGTAGGCGTTAAACATGAAGAATCATCGATATATATATTGCGTTTTTCTAAAAGAAGTGCCATTACACTGGTAATTCTTTCTCGATCTTCATGATTCAACCGTCCCGTACGAATACGTACCTGATCTACCCGAGACAATGAAGCCAACATACGTATCATAATTTGATCACCAGGCATTTCTAAACTAAATATCAATACTGGTTTTTTTTCAGTCATTGCAGCATGTTCGCATAAATTCATAGCAAAAGCAGTTTTTCCCATAGAAGGACGCGCAGCAATAATAATAAGATCAGATTTTTGCAAACCATCAGTTTTTTTATCAAGATCTTTATACCCACTAGACACACCCGTAACACCATATTTTGATCTATTGCATACCCGCTCAATGTGAGCAACTGTGTTCTCTAAAATATGATCTATTCCTTTTGGTTTAGAATTGTAAGTACTTTTACTATGTGAAATTTGAAAAACAAGAGATTCAGCTAAATCTAATAGTTCATCACTGCTGCGACCTTGAGGGTTATACCCAGCATCAGCAATTTTATTTGCTATAGCAATCATTGCACGTATTACTGAACGTTCACGTACTATCTCGGCATATGCAACTACATTAGAAACACTAGGAATATTTTTTGACAATTCTGCTAAATACGCAAATCCCCCTACCAATTCCAATTTTCCTTGAATTTCAAGAGATTCTGATAGTGTTATTAAATCAACAGGTTTACTTATTTCTAACAAACGTTTCATTTCATTAAAAATTATTCTATGAGCATAATTAAAAAAATCATCAGAATCAACTTGTCCTGATATATACTCCCACCGAGTATTATCCAGCATTAAACCACCCAATACTGATTGTTCAGCTTCTAATGAATACGGTGGTATTTTTATACTACTTACTTGTTCATCACAAGAAACATGCATGCTTTAATATTTTTCCTAACATAAACTTTTATTTTCTGTAACAATCAATATTCTAAACATTTAAATATTAAAAAATCTATTATCACAATAATACCATAAAAATACCTAAATTAATTAAACTAATTAATATCATGTAATACACATAATGAGCGCTTGATACAGGTATAACAAAAGTATAAAAAATATACAATCATATTAATACATATCAAATATCATGATTTATATATGATTATCTTGTAATAATATTCCTGAATGTTATTCATATAACATACTTATAACCATAAAAAAAATGAAATTTATTATTTAAACCTCTACTTTTTCATATGTTATATAATTGCTTTATAGCATCAGTTTATTTTTTTTAATACCAAACATATTTTATTTACACCTCCTATACTGATAGTAACATGACTATATAATTAATAATTGAAGGAACAATATGAATACTAATATCCAAAAAATGTTAACTCAAATTAAAAAAATATGCGAACAACGTTGTGTACGTTTAACCCCGCAACGCTTAGCGGTGCTACAATTAATATCTCAATGTAACGGAGCTATAAGCGCTTATGACTTACTACACTTGCTAAGACAATCTTCATTACCTAATGCAAAACCTTCCACCATCTACCGTTCCTTAAACTTTTTATTAGAACAAAGATTTATTCATCGTATTGAATCTACCAACACTTTTGTACTATGTCATTATCTTTTTGAGTTATCACATAACTTTGCTTTTTTTATTTGTAGCAATTGCAAACAAGTCACCGAACAAACAACAAAAGATATCGAAGAAATTTTAAAAAATATGGCTAAAATTACAGGATTTATTATGTTTAATAACATTATTGAAGCGCATGGACTATGTCCAAAATGTATTAATATTAAATAACATTCACATTTTAGGCCTAATTATTTATAAATGCATAACATTAATCAAATAGCTTATAAATATACGTTTTTTCTCAAGATAAAAAATATTATTTTCTGATAATTAATACTTCATAATTTATATATAACTTCTATATCGATTATTTTAAAAATAATATACATACCATTTTAGGGTAATATATAATAACGGGTATTAGTTATTTTTATAGTAAATACATGCATCCTATATTTTTATTGTTATAGATAAAATCTATTCTATTTAAACTACTACATACTCAATACTATACCTATGAAAACTAACATACCTATATAATTATTGCTTAAAAAAGCCTGAAAGAATCGTATTTTTCTTTTCTTATTAATTAATATTTGTTGCCACACAAATAATATGATCACTCCAAATAACGAAAAAAAGTAAAACACTGCAACAAATCGCTCCTTCCAACCAATAATTCCCAATATTAATACAATAAATAACTGAAATATTCCGATGATAAATTTGTCCATGTTTCCAAGTAATACAGCAAATGACTTTATACCAATACATATGTCATCTTCACGATCTACCAGAGCATATTGTGTATCATATACTATTACCCATAAAGTATTCATCAAAAATAATAACCAAGCTGTACTATCTACAGGATGATCAATGGAAGTGAACGCCATTAAAATAGGCCAGCTAAATAATATTCCTAACATTACTTGTGGTAAATAAGTATATCTTTTAAGATAAGGATATACTCCAGATAATATAAGCGCTATTAAAGATAAAAAAACAGTGATTAAATTAAAACGTAAAACTAATATTAACGCAATACACAAAAGTATCGCTAACATCACCAATGCTTCTTTTTTTTTAATCATTCCAGATGGTAAAGGACGCGTCTTAGTTCTCTCAACACAACCATCAATATCACAATCAACATAATCATTTATGATACAACCTGCAGAACGCATACATAATACACCAACAACGAAAACTATCAAAATAATATTATCGGGTATGCCTCTATTCGATAGCCATAAACCCCATAAAGTGGGCCACAGTAATAGAAAAAATCCAATAGGTTGATTAAAACGCATCAACTGTGCTAAGTTGTAACACTTTTTGATAAAAAAAAGCCTGTTTGACATAAAATTAATAAATAATATAATCGTTTCAAATTTAGCAATAATACTATCTATGATTAATATCTTTATCATAATATATAGAATAGTATTAAACACATTGATTTCATTAATATTTAATGGAGATAATTATATATCAATACATCGTATCTATTGAAAACTTATTACATTTATAAATACTAAACCGTAATAATAGGAAATAAAAATGAAATATTTTAAAAAAAAACATAATTATGTAACAGCAAAATATATCATATATATGTATGATCATCATAAAAAAATATAATTTTCCTTTTCTATACATAGATTCTCATAAATAATACGAATTTAGCATTTTAATAATGGCGTATTTTCTTATGTCACATTTTCTGTTCAACTTAGAAATACACATCAGTATTATGTTGATTCTTGCATTAATTCTTGTGTTTATTTATGAAGCTATTAATGGTTTTCATGATACCGCTAATTCTGTCGTTACCGTAATTTACACCTGTGCATTGAATTCCCATAGCGCAGTATTAATGTCAGGTATATTTAATTTCTTAGGAGTAATATTCGGTGGTTTAAGTGTTGCATATGCAATTATCCACTTGCTTCCTACATATTTTTTTATGAATACTAACGCTAATCATATTCTAGTTATGATTTTTTCTATGTTATTTGCGGCAATACTATGGAATCTTGGCACGTGGTATTTCAGAGTGCCTACCTCCAGCTCTCATACTCTTATTGGAACATTAATTGGAATCGGATTAGTTAACGCAATGATCACACATTGTCCAATGACGCAAGGATTAAATATTCCAAAATTAACTAATATCTTTTTATCATTAATAATATCACCTATAATAGGCTTGATAATAGCTAAAATAATGATGTTAATATTATGTAGATACTGGAATAATAATAATAAAAAAAATAAAAACATTCATACAACTCCTACTCAACAAATGCAAGAACACGGCAGACCTCAACCATCGTTATGGACTCGTGTTATATTAATTTTATCCGCAGCTGGAGTCAGCTTTTCTCATGGAGCAAATGATGGACAAAAAGGAATTGGTCTGGTTATGTTACTTTTAATAGGAGTAGCTCCAGCAAGTTTTATGCTTAATATGCATGCTAATAGTCACGATATATCTCGTACTCGAGATGCAGTAAACAATTTTTATGAATATTATACTCAACACGGTAACACATTTAAAATCATCATACCATCAGAAATGGCATCTATGCCCATATCAACAGCATTAAATCAATTAGCAATTATCATTCCTTCCTTCAAAGAGGAAACACAGATTTTCGCAAACAATAATAATGATAACAATAATACGGTATGTTACAATAAATATTTATATTCTTCAGAAACAGAGACACAAATAAGAAAAATTTTCCATGATTTACCATTAACTATTACTATTATTAATAATGCTTCATTATTACTGAAAAATTTAGATAGTTATGCTCAATTGAATATAGAGCAACGTTCCCAAATGAGACAGTTAATTATTTATATAGTAGATATTCTAGATCAAGTAACAGCACTGCCAGAAACTTCATATAAAAATAAACATTTTCTCAAAAATTTAAAAAAACATTTATTAAATACAATTGAGTACGCGCCAACTTGGATTATTTTCACTGTTGCATTATCGTTATCTTTAGGTACGATAATTGGATGGAAAAGAGTTGCTACCACTATCGGAGAAAAAATAGGAAAAAGAGAGATGACTTATGCACAAGGTCTATCTGCACAACTAACTACAGCCATATCTATAGGTACAGCAAGTTATGCCGGAATGCCTGTTTCTACTACTCATGTGTTATCTTCATCCATTACGGGCAGCATGCTAATTCGTGGTTGGGGAGTACAAGGGAAAACAATAAAAAATATATTAATAACTTGGTCATTAACCTTACCTGTCTCTATCGCATTAAGCGGAAGTTTCTATTGGATTACATTGCATTTATTACATAATAATATTCAAATATAAAATAAAGTAAATACAAACAAAATTTAAATGACAATCTTTGTCACTTTATTCCCGCATTTTCTTATTAACAATTAATATATCAACTAAAAACAACACTCTAACACTAACAATTTTTAATTATCAAAAATAAACAATGCTATAATTTTATTCTAAATCAATAAATTTACACTTAAAGATAACATTATCAATTTAATAAATTACATTTAACTATCAATACAATAATCACAAAAAATAAAAAACACGTTGTATCTATAATCATAATTAAACAAAACTAAAGCATCACAGTTATTTTATCGATTATTCGTATGTTAAAAATATATACTTTCATAATTTATATATAATATTATATTAATACAGAATTATTAATAGATACAGGGATCCCATAATACCGTAACATCGGTTCTATTGTGATAGCATGTTTACAAAATTCTACAAGACATTTTTTCAAATCAATGCCCCCCCCTAATGCAAGGATATTATTAAGAAATAATTTTCCTATTTCTGCATCAAGAACACCTGACTCCTGAAAACGATACCAGACATTAGACGCCAACATATCTGCCCATAGATAACTATAATATCCTGCAGCATAATCATCAGAAAAAATATGTAAAAAAGAATTGGGAAAACGATCCCAATCCATTGATAGATTATGTGTCGACATTTTTTTTATTACTTCGTTAAATATTTTTAGTATACTCCCTTGCTTTCCTGGAACATACTCATGGTGTATTCGTAAATCAAATAACCCGTATATCACTTGTTGCAAAAGATGAGATGATGATTGATATGTTTTTATTTTCAATAAATTACTTATTATGTAGTCAGATAATGGTTCTTCTGTGTAATAATGCATAGCAATCAATTGTAATACCTCAGGTTCCCAACAAAACTTTTCCATAAGTTGACTAGGTAATTCTACTGCATCCCACGGCACTCCATTCACTCCAGATATTTCCGGAATATTAATACGCGTCATAACATGATGTAATACATGTCCAAATTCATGAAATAAAGTTATTACATCATGATGTGTAAATAAACATGATAATTTTTTATTTTCTGAACGACCAAAATTACAAGTTAAGTATGCAATAGGTTTTTGACTAATAGTATGAGTATTATTATTTTGATCCATCAAACCTACTAACTCATCCATCCACGCGCCCTCACACTTATTATCTCTAATATAAATATCCAAATAAAATCCACCTATCCACTCATCTTTATCATCAAAAATATCAAAAAAACGTACATCAGAGTGCCATGTTTCTACATCATAATTTTCTTTAATGGTAATACCATAAATACAATTCACTACCGAAAACATTCCACAAAGCACTTTTTTTTCAGGGAAATAATAACGCAATTGTTCATTTGTAATAGAAAAAAGATATTTTTTTTGTTTCTCTCTATAATATGCAATATCCCATGGATTTAAAGATACACAAGAATATTGTTTTTTAGCAAAACTTTGGGTTTCTATAAATTCCTTATATTCACAACAACGTATCTGAATAGATAAATTCATAAGAAAATCAAATACTTTCTTTGGATCGTGTATCATTTTTTTCGCCAAAGATTTTTCAAGATAAGTGCTAAAGCCTAATATTTGTGCTAACTCATAACGTAATGCAAGAATTTCATCCATTATTAAAGTATTATCCCATTTTCCACTATTAGGTCCTTGATCAGACGCACGAGTATTAAAAGCCCAATATAATTCTTCTCTAAGATTTTGAGTATCACAATATAAAAGAACTGCAGAATAACTAGGATATTTCAGCGTAAATAACCATCCTGTTTGTCCACGAGCTTGTGCCTCCGAATGAGCAATCTTCAAATTATAATCTGGTATACCAGATAATAGATTTTTTTCAGTAACTAATTTGCTCCAACCTAACGTCGCGTCAAATACATTATTTGCATAATTTGAGCTTAACCATGCTAATTTAGAAGTTATGTACGTATACATTTTTTTTTGTTTCGAAGACAAATAAACTCCTGATAACATAAAATTACGTAAAATATTATTTATAACTTTTTTTTGTATTATACTCAACTGCTGATAAGAATCTCCATTCTGTAATAACTTGTAAGATTTATACAATCCATAATGTTGATGCATCCAATTTCTATATTCAGATATAAATAATAAGCTTTCTTCATACACTTTACGTAATTCTAAACTGTGTTGCACAGAATTCAAATGTGTTATCGGAGACCAAGTACGTTGCAACTCATTTTCTGCCACCATTAACGGATAATGTAACGTATCCCAAGTGATGTATTTCTTGGAAACAATCTGTTCTACTGTATTATAACAATTAGTCAACACTTTTTGTATAGCTTCTTTTACATGTTTGGGACTAATAGAAGAAAATGATGGAAAAATAGAATAATCTAATAATGGGTTTTCATCCATACAGTAAACCTAAAATGTTGCGACATACACTTATTTTTAAAATCCTTGACTATACAAATATATATATCCATACACTATATTAATAAAAATTAAGCATAATCATTAATCGTAAAATATAAAAATTATTAAATAAATATATCATCATCTACTGCATCGGTGCGGACGGGATTTGAACTTCCGACCTATACGTCCCGAACGTATTGCGCTACCAAACTACGCCACTGACCGTACCATATGCAATGATATCACCATATATACAATTTTATTACATATAAATATTCTTATTCTTATGGATCATAGTATCAATACATCAAACTATAAATATCACTAATTTAATTTTAGTTAATAATAACACCATTGAAATAAATATATAAAATTATATGAATTATATATTATAATGCTATACATTAGCACCTAAAGCAATAAAAAATATAAATAAAAACACTTAATAAATATAATTATTTAAAGATATTATCTTCTCTTTATATGTAGAATAGAAATTGATACAATACATTTCTATTCTACATATAAAGAGAAGATAATATAAAATTTATATTATATTAATAAACAATCTAACACTATAACCTCTTTATTATAGATATATAATTTTTAATTATTTTTAAAATTATTATTTTAACGTTCATACAATTATGGAGTAATTTTATCATGAGCTTTATATTACCTTCTTTAACTTATCCATATGATGCTTTGGAACCATTTTTTGACGAAAAAACTATGAAAATTCATCATACAAAACACCATCAAGCATATATTGATAATGCTAATACAGCATTAAATGATTTACCTGAATTCTCCAATTTATCTGTTATAGAACTAATAAAAAAATTAAACCATTTACCCGATCATAAAAAAAATATATTACGCAACAATGCCGGAGGACACACTAATCATAGTCTGTTTTGGAAATACCTCAAGAAAGGTACTATACCTCAAGGATCATTAAAAGATGCAATAGAACACAACTTTTCAAGCATCTCTTCTTTTAAAGATCATTTTGAAAAAACTGCTATGAATCGTTTTGGATCTGGTTGGATATGGTTAGTAAAACAACATAATATGTTATCTATAGTATCCACTGCCAACCAAGATAATCCATTAATGGGAAAAGATATCTCTGGAGCAAATGGATACCCGATTCTTGGGCTAGATGTCTGGGAACATGCTTACTATTTAAAATATCAAAATCGTCGACTAGATTATATTAAATCATTTTGGAATGTAGTTAATTGGGATGAAGTACACATACAATTCAATCAAACATAACATGTATTTTTTATGAACTAAACTAACATTTTGTCAGCATGATTATATCGTACTACAGTATTTATTCTAATACTGTCATAATCACAAATTTTATTCACTGACAGATTTAATAAAAATTCTTTTAAATACAACAAAAGTTCAGTTAGCTCATGATGAGCTAACTGAACACAACCAAAACAATAGATACACAGAAATAACTAAACATGCAACAAAGAAATATCTGCCACCTGTAAAAATAGATTTTTAACTTTATTTAGCAAAGTTAAACGGTTAATTTGTATATTTTCATTAGCATCCATAATCATAACATTATCAAAAAACATATTTACTGAACTAAATATTGTCATAACAACAATTAATGCATCATAATAACGATGTTGTGCACATAATATCTCTAATCTTTTTCCTATCGACATTACCTCCATAGCTAAATGTATTTCTTCCGGATTTTTTAATAAAGAATATTGCACATCATCACTATAAGATATTTGTTTTTTTAATAAAATATTTGATATACGTTTATACATTAAATTTAATTTCAAATTTTCCTCTTTTTGTAGATTACAAAAAGCAGTTACTGCTTTTATTCGGGCATCAATATCTACTACACTAGAATTTTTCACATTTAACACCGATCTAATAATATCCAATTTATAGCCTCTTGATCGATACCACGAAGATAACCTATTATATATAAAATTATATATATCATTAATTACTGTCACATTAGTTAATTGTAAACCATATAACTCTACCGATTTTTGTATTAGATGAAGTAAATCTAATGGAAACTTTTTGTACATAAGGATAAGCAAAATTCCAATAGCGGCTCTTTTTAAAGCAAATGGATCTCTGTTGCCTTTTGGTAATTCTTTAATGCCAAATATACCTGATATAGTATCTATTTTATCTGCAATAGACACAGTACAAGAAATACGAGTGGCAGGTAACTTGTCCTTAGAAAAACGTGGTAAATAATGTTCTTTTTGAGCTAATGCTATTTCTTCTGCTTCACCATCCCGACGAGCATAATACATACCAATAGTTCCTTGAGTTGAAGGAAACTCAAAAACCATATTGCTCATAAGATCACACTTACACAAATATCCAGCACGTTTTGCTTGTCGTATATCTATACCTATTTGCTCCGCTATCCATCCAGATAATTTCTTTATACGCCAACTTTTATCACACAAAGTACCAAGTTTTCTGTGAAATAACGCATCACCTAATTTAGGTATATAATCCTCTAAACGACATTTATTATCTTTTTTCAAGAAAAATTCTGCATCCATTAAACGTGGAGTTATTACATTTTCATGTCCAACAATAATTTTTTTATAGTTATCTGAAATCGTATTCGTTACAAAAATAAAATATGGTAATAGTTCTCCACTAATAGAATGATATACTGGAAAATACTTTCGATCATATCTCATAATATGAAGTATTACTTCACGTGGTAATACTAAAAACTTCTGATCAAATCGACCAGAAAGAACTATAGGCCATTCTACTAATGCAGTAACCTCTTCCAATAAACTTTCATCCTGAATATCTACAATTCCTCCAATTTTTTTAGCTTCTTTTTCTACCTCCACACGTATAATATTTTTTCTTCTAGCATAGTCTGCTATTACCCAACCTTTTTTAGTTAAAATATCTGGATAAAGATCGGCATGTTCAATAATAATTTTTTCTTCTTCCATGCATCTATTACCATACAAAACTCGACCTGTCTTTATACCAAAAAAATAACTTGGAATAACATATTTATCCAATAATATCGTCATAGTACGAACAGGTCGAATAAATGAAATATCTATATCACTCCAACGCATCATTTCATAATTTTTCAATTTTTCTAAAGCAAAACTAATTACGCTACAGAACAAATATTTTAAATTTTTATGTATTAATACATTTTTATCACATTCCAATATTTCTTGAGATTTATTATTGTACTCAATATCCATCTTATTAACTACAGGATTAATTCGGGGATATGTACTTTTAAAATACTTATCATATGTATCGATGTTACTTAATTGATTAACACATGCAATATTAATATTTAAATCATCTGTTATTATTATATTAGCTTTAACTGCTAAACGACATGAAGAAGCAAACCAATTAACTTTATCACAAACAAAATTATTTTTTTTTAAACCGCTAATAATTTGACAAAAAAAATCTTTCCCTAACCTTTTTAAAATTTTAGATGGTAACGATTCAGTACCAATCTCTACTAAAAAAGTACATACTTTCATTACAAAATTATCCTTTTGCATTATATTATAATTTCTTCATACACATAGGAAACCCCAATTTTTTACGAAATATGTAATAAGCTTCGGCTATCATTTTTGATAATGCACGAATACGTAAAATATAATTTTTTCTTTCTGTAACAGAAATTACTTTTCTAGCATCTAACAAATTAAAAATGTGTATTGCTTTTAAAATGCGTTCATATGCCGGAAAAGGTAATGGTCGCGTCATAGTAATTAAATATTTGATTTCGTTCTCATATTGATTAAAAATTTCAAACAAAGATTTAATATCAGTATGTTCATAATTATAAATTGATTGTTCTAATTCATTTTGATAAAAAAGGTCTCTGTATGTAACAGATCCTAATACACCATGACTCCAAACTAAATCATAAATATTATCTACTCCTTGTAAGAACAAAGATAAACGCTCTAAACCATAGGTTATTTCTCCAGTAACAGGTTTACATTCTAATCCACCTATTTGCTGAAAATAAGTAAATTGTGTTATTTCCATTCCATTCAACCAAATTTCCCAGCCCAAACCCCATGCTCCAAGCGTAGGATTTTCCCAATTATCTTCTATAAAACAAATATCATTTTTTATATGATCTAGTTCAATCATTTTTAAAGAATCTAAATACAACTGCAACATATTTCTTGGAGAAGGTTTCATAATTACTTGAAACTGATAATATTGCTGTAATCTATTTGGATTTTGACCATATCGACTATCCATAGGTCTACGGGAGACCTGAACATAAGAAAAAGCCGCAGGCTCTGGACCAATAGCATTAAAAAAAGTTATCGGATGAGAAGTAGCTGCTCCAACTTCTATATCTAATGGTTGCGCGATAAGACAACCACAGCGTTCCCAATAATTTTCCAACGTCCGTATTAATCCTTGAAAAGTTTTTGAATTATTGTTATCGTACATTTTTCTTATTTATTTAAAAAATTACCGTGTTTTAAATTTGTTACAGTATAACGATTATTCATAATAAACATGGATTTATATTTAAAAAAGTAATATTCTCATCATATGATTAAAACATCTTAAATTACAACTCAATATATGTATTGATACATAATATAGATCCAAGAAAGATTTCAAAAAAAAATATACACGCTGATATCTATTAAGTTTTAAATATATTATTTTTGTTATATATAAATTACATAACAATCTACATCAAATAATTGCAACACATTAATTCTATAATTAATTTTATAAATAGGCTATATAACTAAATGAAAAAAATTATATGCTCAAAATTTGAGAACCTCTAATTTATCCTATACCCTAACAAGGAATTGTATGTTAATGACAGATACATGCATTAGGACATAAAAATGATTTCTCAGGCAACATCAATCATAACCATCTCTTATTTAATAATATCTATATGTTTAATGACTGTGATACCGTTAGGTTTATTTCCTTGTTTTTTTTCTGGATTTTTAACTTATGAAATTATAGTATCTTTTGCGTCTTACTTAAAACGTTTTATTGGAATTAGTCACGCTCGTTGGATTGCAGTAATACTCATTGTTATAAGTATAACTATTATTATCACTATAGGAATTATTAGTTTTACTAACTTTTTTACAGAAGATATTAATAAAGTTAATATCTCTATTGAGGTTAATCGAATTTTTTCTGATTTAAAAAAAAGACTTCCTGATTTTTTACCTTCCTTTTTACCAAATACCACCGAAGAACTAAAAGATCAAATATTTAATTGGATTGAGTCAAACTTCATTCTTATTCGCAATATGGGCCATACTTTTCTACACGGATTTATTAGTTTATTAGTAGGATTAGTAGTTGGTGTCTTAGTATCTTGCAGTAAATCTAAAAACAAACATACTAACGATACATATTTTACTATCCAAATGTCAGAACGTATATATAATCTATCTCAAGCATTTCGTAATATTGTTTTTGCTCAAATCAAGATTTCTTCAATCAACACATTATTAACATCTATTATGATTTTTATTTTATTGCCATTAATTGGACAAACTTTACCATTAGGAAAAACTTTAACTATTATTACTTTCATTTTAGGTATGTTACCAATTATAGGTAATCTTATCTCTAATGTTATAGTTACGATTGCTGCTTTATCTGTCTCGTTAAGTATTGGAGTGACAATGCTTATTTATCTAATTTTAATTCACAAATTAGAATATTTTCTTAATGCCGAAATCATTGGAAATAAAATCAATGCTAATCCCTGGGAGTTGATACTTTCAATGCTGTTGCTAGAATCGATATTTGGACTAGAAGGTTTAATAGCAGCTCCTATTTTTTATGCTTACTTAAAAACCGAGCTACGTTTAAAAAAATTAATTTAACAACCAATACTTTGATATGACAACTTACTTAATATTATTAAGTAACCAAGAACCATGAAATATACAATAAATCAATAAAATCACACCGGTCTTTATATACATCACAGATAAAGACCGGTGTGATTTTATTGAACATAATTACAATAATAAATATAATTACTCTATTTAATTTCTATACGCCTTGGTTTTAATGTATCTGGCAATATTCTTTCCAAATGTATATAAAGAATTCCATATTCCAAATTTGCACCTGTTATTTGAATATGTTCAGCTAATTGAAATTTTCTTTCAAAATTATGCTCAGTAATACCTTGATACAAATAATTTTTAGAATTTTGATGAGAATCAACATGTATTCCTTTGACTACTAACATATTATCATGCATTGTAATATCCAACTCACTATTCGTAAAACCGGCTACTACAATAGAAATACAGTATTTATGTTCACTAACTAACTCAACATTATAAGGAGGATAATCATCATTACTTTGTCCAACCTCCAAAAAATTAACTAATCTATCAAATCCAATGACAGAACCGTATAATGGAGAAAAATCAAAATTACGCATATATAACACTCCAAAAAAAATAATTACTAACTTTTATAAATTCAAAAGTATAGACATAATAACTGTGTTTTTACAATAATATTACCACCATATTATAGTACTATATATACCTGTATTTTCAACCATATTATTACATAATAACGCTGTCTATTGAATACAAAAATATACTGCTATATATATAAAAATTTATCCAGATATAATAAACAATTTAATAATCCACATTCGTCGCTTTTAACGCATTCTCTTCAATGAATGCACGTCTCGGTTCAACTAAATCACCCATAAGTGTTGTAAACAAGTGATCAGCTTCTATCGCATCTTTTATTGTTACACGCAACATACACCTATTTTTTGGATTCATAGTCGTTTCCCATAATTGATCCGGATTCATTTCACCTAATCCTTTGTAACGTTGTATTATTAATCCTTTTCGAGACTCCTGCATGAGCCATTTCACTGCTTGGTCAAAAGAATGCACCTGTTTACGATATGCTCCATATTCTACATACGCATTTGAAAGACACAATTCATTCATTCTCATTCCGAAAGACACCAATTTTTTATATTCATGACTATTTATAAAATCCATACTTAATACATAATCTATATTAATACCATATGTTCTTACACGTAGTATCGGTTCAAAATATTTGTGCTTATGATTTTGTACAATAATAAAATTATAACTACTACCATATTCTTCAAAATTACTCAACGAATTAACTAATGATCTTGCCCATATTTTAACGCTTTCATAACAATACCACTGTTTCTCAGATAAAACTGAATGATAAATTAATCTATCAAGTAATAACTTTGGAAACTGACGTTCCATACGAACAATGATTTTTTGTATTAAATAATATTCAAAAATCAACTGCTCTAAAATTTTTCCTCTCAACGGAGGAATATCAGGATTAATATAAAAAAAAGCATTACCTATTGCTATTGATATTTGATATCTATTCATTTCTTCTTCATCCCTCAGATATTGCTCTTTATGCCCCTTCTGCACTTTATATAAAGGAGGCTGCGCAATAAATACATACCCTCTTTCAATAATTTCTGGCATCTGACGATAAAAAAAAGTCAACAATAAAGTACGAATATGAGCTCCATCGATATCTGCATCCGTCATAACTATAATATTATGATATCGCAATTTATCTGGATTATATTCATTTGGACCTATTCCACATCCAAGAGCAGTAATCAATGTCATTACTTCCTGAGAGGTCAACATTTTATCAAAACGTGCTTTTTCTACATTCAATATCTTACCTTTTAGTGGCAACACTGCTTGATTTTTACGATTTCTACCTTGCTTTGCAGACCCGCCAGCAGAATCCCCTTCTACTAAATACAACTCAGAATAAACTGGATTTTTTTCTTGACAATCAGCTAACTTACCTGGAAGAGTCGAAATATCAAATAATCCTTTACGACGCGTCACATCCCTAATTTTTCTTGCTGCTTCTCGAGCACGAGCAGCTCCTATAACTTTATTGATTATATTTTTAGAATCTACTGGATTCTCTAAAAAAAACTCTATTAACTTTTCATAAATTAATGACTCAACAGCAGTTTTCACCTCTGATGAAATTAATTTATCTTTAGTTTGAGAAGAAAATTTTGGATTCGGTACTTTAATGGATAATATAGCTACCAAACCTTCTCTAGCATCATCGCCTATAGTAACAACTTTAACTTTTCTATTGTTATACCCCTCTTTATCTATATAAAAATGCATTGTTCTTGTAATAGCAGATCTCAATCCTGCTAAATGAGTCCCACCATCACGTTGAGGTATATTATTAGTAAAAGAATATATTTTTTCTTGAAAATTATCATTCCATTGCAATGCAACTTCTATGTAAGTATCCCCTTTTTTTCCTAAACAATAAAATACATTAGGATGAATCGGTGTTCTATTGATACTCAAATATTTCACAAAAGCTTTCAATCCACCTGAACAATGAAAGTTTTCCTCTTTATTACTACGATAATCACGTAAAATAATTATAATCCCAGAATTTAAAAATGATAGCTCCCTAAAACGTCTAGCTAAAATCTCATATTGAAATTCAGTCTTATTCGTAAACGTTTTAAGACTTGGCCAAAAACGTATCATAGTGCCAGTTCGTTTGCTGTCCCCTATCACTTCTAAAGATGATAGGGGTTTTCCTTCACAATATACTTGTTTATAGATTTTAAAATCTCTTTTTATTATCAATTCTAATCGTTCCGACAATGCATTAACTACTGACACTCCAACGCCATGCAATCCTCCTGATACTTTATAATTATTATTGTCAAATTTACCCCCAGCATGCAGTATAGTCATAATCACTTCAGCAGCAGATATTCCTTCTTCTTCATGTATACCTGTAGGTATACCACGTCCGTCATCCTTGACCGACACTGAATTATCTTGATGAATTATTACCATTATTTTTTTACAATATCCCGCAATCGCTTCATCAATCGCATTATCCACGACTTCAAATACCATGTGGTGCAACCCTGTTCCATCATCAGTATTTCCAATATACATCCCAGGACGTTTTCGTACCGCATCTAATCCTTTTAAGATCTTAATACTTGAAGAATCATAAGCGCTCAACATAATCGTGTTCCTGTATAACATAAAATTATCAAATTAGTTTATATATATATATATATATCGAAGATCGTTATCATCGAGCTTTAAATCCTACTAAATTATATACACATGCACACGCATATCATCTTGCTCATGTCATCAGTATTATATTGAAATAATAAACATACATATAATAATTGTAATATGTAATTACATATACATAACGATTTATTCTGACTGTTATTATTAACTTCCACCCAAAATCTAACACACGATTTTAATAGTAAAATATATGTTACATTACAATCCGAAAATCTTATTATGTTCGAATTGGCATGACGATATATGTTGCACCATAACATTTTACTGTACTTTCAATCTGAACACTAGAAATTTCGTTAGTAAAAAAAAAATGTAAGATTTCGGTATCCATTACATGAAGTATATCAAGTAAATAGTCTACATTGAAAGAGATTTCCATATTTCGCCCTGAATACAAAACATCTAAAATTTCTTCTGATGCTTCATGTTCAAAATTATGTGCAGTTATTTTTAACTGATTATTAACTAACTTAAATTGAATAACACGAAGCTTTGCATGAGAAACAATAGCTGCTCGTTTTAAAGCATTTCTTAAAGTATCACATGCTACTTCCAAAACATTTTCAGAACCTTTTAAAAAAACATTACGATAATTTGGAAATACAGCATCAATTAATTTAGAAGTAAAAATATAATTATCTATCTTTATACGAATACTGTTATGATTTGTTTGAATATCAACTAATTTTTCTCTAACGCTTAACAAACGCAATATTTCAATAACCCCTTTACGAGGTATGATGATCGATTGATATGGTAACAATGTATCCACAGTTGTTTCGCAACTTGCTAAACGATGACCATCTGTTGCTACGATACGCAACACATGTTCTTTAGTTTCAAAAAATATACCATTTAAATAATAACGTACATCTTGATGCCCCATAGAAAATTGAGTTAATTCAATCATTTTTTTTAAAATAGTTTGTGATATAACTAATTTTGATTTACTATCCCATTCCTCTAATTTAGGAAAATCTGATGAACAAAACATAGAAAAATGAAATGTACTATATTCAGTACAAATGGTTAGTTTATCATCTTTTGATGTTATAGAAATCTTTGATGACTCAGGTAAACTCCTACAAATTTCAAAAAACTTACGTCCTGGTACTGTAATAGACCCAACGGAATATTTATTCATCAACATTACTCGAACTGTTATTTCTATTTCTAAATCTGTAGCAGTAATAAACAAATAGTTGTCACTGACTTCTAATAACACGTGGTTTAATATTGGCATCCTTGGCCGCCCACTGATGATACTCACTAATTTTTGCAAAGGTTGATATAATGACTTTCTATCTATTATAAAATTCATAGTTAAACTTTATTTTATATCGTATTTTAATTAATTAATTGATGATGATTTTTTACTAACATTTCAAGCGTATACTATAGTAGAATACTATACGAAATATAAAATATAAATACATTAATAAACTAATAAAAACTTCACAATACAACCACGTACACACTCATCTTTCATTAATCTGTTCTTCAAAATAGATTAATCATAAAATGATAAAACAAACTTTAATTTTTTTTTGACTTTATATATACTATACAGTAATATACATACTGGTTTATACATATTTTAACTAAATAAAAAATTGAAAATTACTTTTGTTACTAAGTAAACATACAAAAATTTAAATATGAAACGCACCTTTCAGCCTTCCGTATTAAAACGTAATAGAACACACGGATTTAGAGCAAGAATGTCAAGTAGACAAGGGCGTCAAATATTATCAAGACGCAGAGCTAAGAGACGTGTGCGATTGGTTGTATCTTTTTAAATGTTCAATAAAAACTATTAATGCAACCAGATGAATAAAAAATGTTTACCTAAACAGGCACGATTGTTAAATTTAAATGAGTTTGTTTTTGTTTTTCAAAAACCAGAACGTATTAAAACAACCAAAATAACTTTATTAAGTAGACCTAATCACTTAGGATATCCTCGCATTGGATTAGCTATCTCGAAAAAATATATTAAATACGCTCATGAACGCAATAAAATAAAAAGACATATGCGCGAAACTTTTCGCGCATATCAACATAACTTATCGGCAAAAGACTTTGTGCTAACTATTCGCTCAAAAGATATTATTTATTTGACAAACAATGCACTGATAAAAGAACTTGAAAAATTATGGTATCACCATTTGCGTTAATAGAAAAAAGCATAATATGGTTAATATATGGATACCAAATCAGTATCAGCCCTATATTAGGTCATCATTGCCGTTTTAAAATAACATGTTCTCAATATGGGATCGAGTCAATACATAAATTCGGAATGTTACGAGGTATTTGTATAACATGCATGCGCATATTACAGTGTCATCCTTTAACTGTCAACAACAATAAAAAATTTAAATATTCTTCATACTCACGTATTCAGGGCATAATAAATATGGATTTACAACGTAATTTCTTTGTGACAATTTTTTTAATTGTGTCGTTTTTACTATGGCAAACATGGCAAACAGAATATCATCAAAGAATGAATGTTAAAAACATAAATATAGATGTAAACACATGCCCATTGATTCAGTCTAAAAATAATGATGAAATAAAATATATTAACAATGCCAGTCATGTGATTACAATAAAAACAGATGTACTTTTACTCAAAATAAATACTTATGGAGGAGATATTGAAGAAGCATATCTACTGAATTATCTGAAAAATTTAAACTCTAAAGAACCTTTTCACTTACTAAGTACTTCGCAAGAATTTATATACCAAACGAACAGTGGACTAATAATAGAAAATATACCAAAAGATAAATCACTTAATAATAAAAAACTATTATATACCACTAAAACCAATCAAAATATATACACACTACCAGAAAATGAAAATAAATTACAATTAAATTTAATACATCACGCCTCCAATGGAATTATATATACTAAGAATTATATTTTTAGTAGAAATAACTATTCCATATATGTATATTATACAATCAATAATATAAGTACTCACCCATTAAAAATTAAATTATTTGGTAATTTAGTGCAATCTATACACTATCCTAAATCACATGATAATAGTAACAACGAAGATAATTTCCCTTTATACTCTTATAGAGGATCAGCGTATTCTACGGATAAAAAAAAATATCAAAAATATAGCTTCAAAGATATAAAAAATATAAACTTAAATATTAATACCTCTAAAGGTTGGATAGCAATGTCACAAAAATACTTTGCGACAGCTTGGATCCCCCTCACTCAAGGAAACATTACATTTTATACTACTCATCATGACAACAATAGTGTTTCTATAGGTTTTCAATCCGATTCATTATATATTCCTACAGGAAAAAAAGGTGAACTAACATCTATATTATGGATAGGGCCAAAAATTCAAGAAAAAATGCGAGCAACAGCTCCAAATTTAGATTTAATCATTGACTATGGATGGTTGTGGTTCATTGCCCAACCATTATTTAAATTACTAAGTTTTATTTATAACTACATAGGAAATTGGGGTATATCTATTATCATAATAACATTAATTATACGTTTAATTATGTATCCCTTAACTAAAGCACAATATACTTCTATGGCAAAAATACGCATGTTACAACCTAAATTATCTTCAATACAAGAAGAATATAAACATGACAAACATCAATATCATCAAAAAACCATAGAATTATATAAAGAAGAAAAAGTAAACCCATTAGGCGGATGTTTACCTTTATTAATTCAAATGCCAATATTCTTAGCCCTATACTACATGTTATCAGGTTCTGTAGAATTGAGGCACGCTAAATTTGCTTTCTGGATTCATGACTTATCCGCTCAAGACCCTTATTATATATTACCGATCTTGATGGGAATTACTATGTTTTTTATACAAAAAATGTCACCTACTACGATTACTGATACAATACAAAAAAAAATGATGACTATCATGTTGATAATTTTTACTATATTCTTTTTATGGTTCCCATCTGGCTTAGTATTATATTATATAGCAAGCAATGTAATTACCATCATTCAACAACAAATGATTTATCAAGGATTAGAAAAAAAAGGATTACATAATAAAAAATGATTTATAATAGTATTTAAACAATCATTGAATAAGCATATTTTCATATTCCAACACGTTTTAAAGTAACAAAAAATTTTATATGAACTATTTAGTTGATACAATAGTTGCTATTTCTACCCCTCCAGGACGCGGAGGAATTGGGATTATACGAATGTCCGGAAAATCAGTTCCTACAATTATTCCTCAATTATTAGGCAAAACACCTGAACCTAGAAAAGCAGAATATTTACCATTTTTAGATACAGATGGATCCATATTAGAAAAAATAATAGCTTTATTTTTTCCTGAGCCCAATTCTTTTACGGGAGAAAACATATTAGAAATTCACGGACATGGTGGTCAAATAATTTTAGATATTTTGTTAGAACGAATTTTAAAAATATCCCCTACTATTCGAATAGCACATCCAGGAGAATTTAGTAAACGAGCATTCTTAAATAACAAAATAGATCTCATTCAAGCAGAAGCAATCGCCGACATTATTGATGCCACTTCACAACAAGCCGCCAAATCAGCGGCAAACTCTTTAAAAGGAATCTTTTCTCGTAAAATACGTATAATATCAGAACAACTTAGTACTTTACGCACATACATAGAGTCTTCTATTGATTTTTCAGAAGAAGAAATTAATATCATTTCACATGATGAAATTAAAAAAAAATTAAAAAGTATTACAAATAATATGAAACAAACATACAAATTAGCCTGTCACGGTGTTTTATTACGTGAAGGGATAAAAATAGTGATTGCTGGACAACCAAATGCTGGAAAATCTAGTTTATTTAACTCATTAATTGGAATTGACAGAGCAATTGTAAGTACAATATCTGGAACTACTCGAGATACATTACACGAATGCATTCAATTAGATGGAGTAGCGTTCCATATTACTGATACCGCTGGGTTACAAAAAAGAAGCGATAATGAAATAGAACAAATTGGCATAAAACGCGCATGGAACGAATTAAGTAACGCAGATCATATATTATGGGTAATTGATTCCAATAATAATAATAATATGAATATGGAATATCCAAATATTATCACATTACAACATGTAGAAAAAATATTATTATCAAAAAATAAAAAGATCCCCATCACAATTATACATAATAAATCTGATTTAACTAAAAATAAAACCGGAATGAGCACAATCAACAATTATACAATTATCACACTATCAGCTTTGTTTGACGATGGAATAAATTTTGTAAGAGAACATTTAAGTAAAAATATACAGTCTAAAATACAAAAAAATCATCCTTACAATTCTACTGAAAACCAAGGGAATTTTATCGCACGTAGACGTCATTTAGATGCTCTTGAAAAATCTTCCCAATATCTTCTTTCCGCTTATAATCAACTATTATCTGGTACGATAATCAATGAACTTTTTGCAGAAGATCTTAAATTAGCACATAATGAACTAAGTAAAATTTTTGGAAAATTTACCTCTGAAGACTTATTACAAAAAATATTTTCCACATTTTGTATTGGAAAATAAAAATATATTAACTTCATAAACAAACTCACATTGATTCATATAAATATATGTTCTTCAAATAACTTGATGTTACAAAGTACTTTACATACTAATACATAAAAAATTCTATACTTGGTATAATATATATTCACAATTAATATAAAAAATCAACTACATAATACAACTATAATAAAGAATAAACACAATAATTATTTCTTATACAAATGAAATAAATAAAAAATAGAATCATTTTTTCTTTTTTGATCGCTTCCAATTTAAAATAGAAAATTGTCGTATTCTACTAATGATAGTTTCACCAGCTGGCACATCTTTTGTGACTGTAGTTCCAGCTCCAATAATCGCTCTTTTTCCAATAGTTACTGGAGCTACCAATTGACTATCAGCACCAATAAAAACATTGTCGCCGATGATAGTATGATGCTTCTTAATACCATCATAATTACAAATAATAGTGCCCGCCCCAATATTGACTTGAGTACCAATATTTGCATCACCTAAATAACTAAGATGTCTAACTTTTGATCGTTCGCCCAATCGAGTATTTTTTATCTCAACAAAATTTCCCACATGACTTTTTTCTTTTAATTCAGTTCCTGGTCTCAATCGAACAAATGGCCCAACTTTACTTTGAAAACTTATTTTTGCATTTTCAATGATTGAAAATGGATATATTACTACATCATCTTCAACAACTGTATCTTTTAGTATACAACTTGCTCCTATTTTCACTCTATTTCCCAAAGACACATGTCCTTCAATAATAACATTTACATCTATATTCACATCTTTTCCATGCACTAACGTTCCTCTTAAATCAAATCTATTAGGATCAGTTATTATTAATCCCGATGATAACAAATATTGTACTTGTCTTTTTTGATACTGTCTGTCTAAATAAACTAAATCTGATTTACTGTTTACCCCCATAATTTCAAATGTGTCAGTAGAACACATAGTATGTATAACGTAACCTGACTGATAAGCTATATGGACAATATCTGTTAAATAAAATTCATTTGTTAACCTATGAGGCGTTAATGTATTTAACCAAAACTTTAAATGCCCAGAAACAGCAATAAAAATACCAGTATTAATTTCTTTAATTTGTTTTTGATCATCATTAACAATATCATCATGTTCTAAGATACTAACAACACTACCTTCTTGGTTCCGAATTATGCGTCCGTACCCATTTGGATTAGGTAATGTAGCTGTTAAAATACTTATATCACACTGTGATTTAATAGAATGTAATCGTTGTAATGTTTGATAAGAAATAAAAGGAACATCACCATATAAAATAAGCACTTCTTCACTATCACTGATAACTGGTAATACTCTCTGAACAGCATTGCCAGTCCCAATAAGCTCATCTTGTAATATCCAATATACAGGAATTTTAAACTTATCCGTATTAATGTTTTCCATTACTGCTGCCCCTTTATAACCATAAACTACATATACGGACTTAACACCAACCTGTATTACAGAATCCATCAGATGTTGCAATATAAACTTACCACCAATTTGGTATAATGCTTTTGGTGTATCAGACAACATTCTATTGCCTCTACCGGCAGCAAGAATAATTGCACTACAATTAATATGCACCATAATCTACATATCTCTTTTAATTTTTATATATAAATTAACTTATCACTAGACCGCAATACACAATTACACTCATACAAATAAAAAATTGTTTTTATGCTATAATCATTAATTACATATGATTATTTCTTTTAGTTAATTCAATCAATCTAAGTTTTGCAATAGCTTTAGATAAATCTGCAGCTATTTTAATATAATCTATATCATCACTATATCGTGTACCTTTAATATATTTCTCAGCTTTATGTTTAGCTTCTTTAGCTTTTTTTTCATCTAATTCTTCAGCGCGAATGGCTGTATCCGCTAATATTGTCACTATATTCTTCTGAACCTCAAGTATACCTCCAGATATATATATATATTCTTCATTACCACACGAATGCACTATACGTAAAACCCCCGGCTTAATCGAAGTAAGTAATGGAGCATGACCCGGAAAAATACCCATTTCACCTTCAATACCCATTATTTGAATTTTCTGAACTGCACCAGAAAATATCTGCCTTTCAACAGAAACAACGGTTAAATAATAATCATGCCTATACATATCCGTACCTTTTCAACATTGCCTGCAATATAACGACAATTTAAAACGTTTTATTTTTTTCTATAACTTCTTCTATAGTTCCTACCATATAGAATGCTTGTTCTGGAATATGATCATATTTTCCCTCTACTATTTCTTTAAATCCTCGAATAGTATCTTTTAAAGAAACATATGCTCCAGAGAATCCAGTAAACACCTCAGCGACAAAAAACGGTTGCGATAGAAATCTTTGAATTTTTCTAGAACGTAATACTATTAATTTATCTTCTTCTGATAATTCATCCATACCTAAGATAGCAATAATATCTTTAAGCTCTTGATAACGCTGTAAGATAGATCTAACACTACAAGCCACATCGTAATGTTCTTGTCCTATAATAAGAGGATTTAATTGTTGACTGTTAGAATCTAATGGATCTACCGCAGGATAAATACCAAGAGCAGCAACTTGACGACTTAAAACTATAGTTGCGTCTAAATGAGAAAAAGTAGTAGCTGGAGATGGATCAGTAAGATCATCTGCGGGGACATACACCGCTTGTACAGAAGTAATTGAACCTCGCTTCGTAGAAGTGATACGCTCTTGCAAAATACCCATTTCTTCTGATAATGTCGATTGATACCCTACTGCTGAAGGAATACGACCCAACAATGCAGAAATCTCAGTTCCAGCTAGAGTATAACGATATATATTATCTATAAACAACAATACATCATGCCCTTCATCTCTAAATTTTTCCGCCATAGTAAGACCGGTCAAAGCTACACGTAATCTATTGCCAGGTGGTTCATTCATCTGGCCATATACTAAAGCAACTTTGCTAATAACATGAGAATTAATCATTTCATGATAAAAATCATTACCCTCACGAGTACGTTCCCCAACACCAACAAATACTGAATAACCAGAATGTTCTACAGCAATATTTCGAATAAGCTCCATCATGTTTACAGTCTTTCCAACTCCTGCTCCTCCAAAAAGACCAATTTTACCTCCTTTAGCAAATGGACACATTAAATCAATCACTTTAATACCAGTAACCAAAAGTTCTTGATCAGTGGACAATTCAGAATACAACGGAGCAGATCTATGAATAGCCCATTTTTCTTTTTCTTTAATCGGTCCTTTCATATCAATTGGATCGCCTAAAACATTCACTACACGACCTAAAGTTTCCTTTCCTACTGGGACTTCAATAGGATGTTTTAGGTTAATAACTATCAATCCACGGCGTAAACCATCTGTATTGCCCATAGCAATACAGCGTACTATACCTCCACCTAACTGTTGCGCTACTTCTAATATTAACCTTTTATTAAAATTATCAATATTCACTTCAAGAGCATGGTATACAGTAGGCACCACATCTTGCTTAAACGCAACATCAACCACTGCTCCAATAACCTGGATGATTTTTCCAGAACTCATATTAATTACACCTCTAACTATATCTTCTGTTTACATTACAGAAGCTCCTGAAACAATTTCTGTAAGTTCTTCTGTAATTTTAGTTTGTCTAACTTTGTTATAAAATAATTTTAAATCATTAATAATAACTTCTCCATTATCTGAAGCAGTTTTCATCGCCATCATACGAGCAGACTGTTCACTAGCTAAATTTTCTACTACTCCTTGGTACACTTGTGATTCAATATACCGTTGCAACAAACTATTTAATAATGTTTTAGAATCCGGTTCATATAAATAATCCCAATATCTAGTACGTAACGTAGTTTTATCTACGGAAACGATCGGTAAAATTTGTAAAACTTGAGGAATCTGAGATAAAGTATTAACAAATTTATTATATGCTAAATACAATCTATCCACTTGATTATTATCATATAACTGCAACATTATCCTCACTGAACCAATGAGCGATGACATTTCCGGAGCATCTCCAATTCCATAAACACAACTGACTATCTTCATTGGTTTCATGCAATGAAAAAAAGAAGCAGCTTTTGATCCAATCATAGCTAATTTTATATTTGTTCCTAAATTATTCCATTTATCAAAATCACATAATAATTTTCTGAACAAATTAATATTTAACCCTCCTGTTAATCCTCTATCCGTTGATATTATCCAATAACCAACAGATTGAATTTTTCGTCGTTCTAAAAAATAAGAATGTTTATATTCCAATGTTCCTAAAGAAATATGATTAATAACTTTACGAATAGTTTCTGAATACGGTTTACTGACTAACATACGCTTCTGCGTTTTATAAATCTTAGAAGCAGAAATCATTTCCATAGCCTTAGCAATTTTTTGTATATTGCGTATACTATCTATTTTTCCACGTATTTCTTGTGAACCAGACATATTTTAAATCCCATAATAACAATGAAACCTACCAAGATTGGTTTAATTTAAAATTTTCAATAATACTTTTAAATTTATTTTCAATATTAATATCATATACACAACCATGATCAATACTTTTAATTAGTTCCTTTTCTGTATAAATCATATATAATACTAATGCGGATTCGAAGTGGCTTATCTTTGCAATCTCAATATCTTCTAAATAACCATATACTGCTGCAAACAGAACGATAGACTGACTTGCAATGGACATAGGCTCATATTGTTTCTGCTTTAGTAACTCGGTCACCTTTTGACCATGTTTCAATTGTTTTTGTGTAATCTCATCTAATTCTGAAGCAAATTGAGAAAAAGCAGCTAATTCACGATATTGAGCTAAAGCAGTGCGAATTCCACCAGACAACACCTTCATAATATTAGTTTGAGCAGCTCCTCCAACTCTTGATACTGAAATTCCTGGATTTACCGCAGGACGAATTCCTGAATTAAATAAATGAGATTCTAAAAAAATCTGACCATCAGTAATAGAAATAACATTAGTTGGAATAAATGAAGAAACATCCCCTGCTTGAGTTTCAATAATAGGTATCGCAGTCAAAGAACCGGTTTTTCCCATTACTTTCCCACAAGTACGTCTCTCAACATAATCAGAACTAACTTTAGAAGATCTTTCTAATAAACGAGAATGTAAATAAAATATATCTCCTGGATATGCTTCTCGTCCAGGAGGACGTCGTAATAATAAAGAAATTTGACGATAAGCTATAGCTTGTTTAGAAAGATCATCATACACAATTAAAGCATCTTCTCCAAGATCTCTAAAATATTCACCCATAGCACATCCAGCATAAGGCGCTAAATACTGCAATACAGCGGATTCAGAAGCAGATGCAAGAACTATAATAGTATTAGATAATGCATTATGTTCTTCTAATTTTTTTACAACATTAGCTACAGTTGTTGCTTTTTGACCAATAGCAACATAAATACACTTAACTCCACTATAACGTTGATTAATAATAGTATCAATCGCTAATGCAGATTTTCCAGTTTGCCTATCTCCTATAATTAGTTCACGTTGACCACGGCCAATAGGTATCATAGAATCAACACATTTATATCCGGTTTGAATCGGTTCATCTATCGATTTCCGATCAATTACACTAGGCGCAATAGCCTCCACTGGAAGATAACAAGAACATTGTAGTGCTCCTTTATTATCCACAGGAACACCTAATGTATTCACTACTCTTCCTAGCAATCCCGTTCCAACAGGAACTTGCAATATATTTCCTGTACATTTTACTACCATTCCCTCGGATAAATGTAAATATGAACCCATAACCACAGCACCGACAGAATCACGTTCTAAATTTAATGCTATAGCAAATTGATCCGAGGGCAAAGCAATCATTTCACCTTGCATTACATTTGTCAAACCATGTATATGGATCACCCCATCGCTTACAGTAGTAATGGTACCTTCGTTGCGAGTCTCACACGTTATATCAAATTGAGCAATACGTCGCTTAATTAAATTGCTAATTTCATTTGAATTTAATTGCATAATATTATTCACTTACACCTATTATTTCAACACACATTAAGACTGTAGTATGCGATTTAAGCGCAAAATACGTCCACGCATACTTCCATCAATCACAATATCATCAATACGAATCACTATTCCAGCCAGTATATCTTTATTTATTTTAGATACTAAATTCACCTTTTTAGATAAACGCTTGGTCATCATAGTAGTAATTTTGTTTAATTGTTTAGAACATAAAGGCCAAGCGGATACAACCTCTATTTCTACGGTACGCATATACATAGTATGTATATGCGTAAATTCTTTAAAAACAATTGGTAACAACCATAAACGATTATTTTCTGCCATGATATAAATTATATTTTTACTACAAATATCGATTGATTTTTGTTGATAATCTTCACAAATAGCAATAAATATATCTGACAATCTTTTTGACTCTAAACATCTGAAAAATAAAGAGTGTACTAAATCATTTTTACTTATCTTAGAAAATAAATTAAGAACTAACTCCCACTCGCTTATATTTCTTTGTTCTACCGCTATATCAAATATAGCTTGAGCATATATACGAGCAACTACAAATACACTAGACATTTAGTCCTCATACGACAACGTATTAATAATATTATCTACGAGATCTATATCAATTGTTTCGTTTATAGAATGCTCTATAATTTTCTCTGCACCCTCAATTACAAGTTTGCTCATTTGTTTTCTTAAATCATCAGCGACACGTTTTCTTTCATGAACAATCTGTTCTAATGCTTGAGATAAAATTCTATTTTGTTCCTTTTCTGCTTCATGTTTAGCATCATCAATTATTTTTACTTTATATTGATTAGCTTGTTTTATAATTTCCTGGGCTTTAAGTCTAGCTTGCGTCAAACAAAGTAAAGATTCAGCGCTAGCACGTTCAGATTCTATTTTAGCACGAGCAGCCGAAGCCAAATCGTCAGAGATCTCTTTCTGACGTTTCTCAATAGTAGACATAAACGGATACCATACATATTTCATACAAAACCAAACAAACAAAGCAAACGAAATAGCTTGCCCCAATATCGTTGCATTAAGATTCACAGCAAAAATCCTGATATTTAATAATCAATAACTAACACAATGTATCCAATGATTAATCGTTAAACTGCAGAAAACATCACATATAAACCAAGGCCCACAGTAATCATTGGTATCGCATCGACTAATCCCATAATAATAAAAAATTGAGTACGCAAAATAGGAATAAGATCTGGTTGACGCGCAGCCCCCTCTAAAAATTTACTACCTAAAATACCAATACCAATTGATGCACCAATTGCTGCCAACCCCATCATTATCGCCGCAGCTATATATAACATATCAAAACTTAAATGTTCCATAATTACCCCCTACCTACAATCCTCTGTGTTGCAATTACAGTACTTTGATTAACATGGATCATGAGCTGCCGATAGATAAACCACTGTCAACACCATAAAAATAAAAGCCTGCAGTACAACGATCAAAATATGAAAAATAGCCCATGGTAAACTCAATGTCCATTGCCCCCACCATGGTAATAAACCAGATATTAAAATAAAAATCAACTCACCAGAATACATGTTCCCGAATAATCTAAGACTAAGTGACACTGGTTTAGATAACAAACCAACAACCTCAAGAACAAAATTAACAGGAATACACATTGGATGATTAAATGGGTGATACACTAATCCTTTAATAAAACCACAAATACCATTAGTATAAATATTGTAGTAAACGATAAGTAGAAATATATTTAAAGCTATCGAAGAAGTGACATTTATATCAGCAGATGGCACAACGCGCAACGCAGGCAATCCCAATGTATATTGAGCTACAAAAGGAAAAAAATCTATAGGAAATAAATCCATAGCATTCATCAAAAAAACCCACACAAAAATCGTCATAGATAATGGTGCAATTAATTTACTTTTACCATGAAACACATCTTTTACATTACTATCAACAAATAATATTATTAATTCAATAAATGCTTGTAACTTTTTAGGGACGCCACAAGTTGCAATATTAGCTATATAACCAAAAAACAATAAAAATAAAACAGCCAACAATATTGAAAAAAAAATCGAATCTACGTTCAACACCCAAAAAGATGATATGTTCTTTGAATCTACCCATGAAAAAGTACTCAAATCAAATTGTAAATGAGATAAATGATGTCCAATATACTCCTGAACTGTATCTTTAACTCCTGACATAAACCACCTTGAAAAATATAATATTCATGTATCGTATAATAACATTAAAACAAATTACACTATGCACAAATTTACAGAAACATCCTCTATTCTGAAACAATAAAAAACGATTTAATTAAAGTCTTCATAAAAGAAATATCACATGTTCTTTATGTTAGTTATAGCATAACGAACACTGACATATTTAATGTATTCCACATATCATCAATTAAAATCAACTACAAATAACAATCTAAATTAACAAAAGTCACACAATTACCCCATATACTTATAAGATACAAATATACACCTAATATACACATTACATTTTAAAAGAATTATTTTTTTTCAACTAGTATTCATTAATAGCACATACACGTACTGCATATTGATAAATTACAAACTCTTATATAAAATAAAATACAGCTCAACAATAATCTCAATATTTTAAAAATTAAATATATTTAAATCAAATAAAATACAACCATATACATATAAACCAATTTAAAACTCATGTCCATTCAATAACATAACAACATACTAACACCCATAGTATAGACAATTCATACTTCATATTAATACAATCAACCCATCTGCAATGTAACTAACACATACTATAACTTAATAAACCTTGTTTCTTTAACCAAACTAGTAAATTAGAAATAGCTGCAGGAGTAACACCAGAAATTCTAGAAGCCTGTCCAATAGAATAAGGTTTACAATTGTTAAGCTTATATATTACTTCTTGAGACAACCCGGAAATAATATTAAAATCTATATCAATCGGCAACAATATATTCTCATTACAAATAGATTTCTCTATTTCTTCTTGTTGACGACGAATATACCCTTCATATTTTATTTGAATTTCAATTTGCTCAAATACTTGACTATCCAATATAAACGGGCCAAAAGTACCTACTTGAGATAACTTTGTATAATTAATTTCCGGTCTTCTTAATAATTCTTCACCATTTACTTCATGTACTAAAGGATTTTTAAGAAAACTGTTCAATTGCGCTATATCTGCACTATCCGGAAAAATATAAGTATTACGTAATCTTTGTCGTTCTTTCTCAATACTTTCTCTCTTAAAGCAAAAATTTTTCCATCGCGTCTCATTTATTAAACCCAATTGCCTTGCAATTGAAGTTAAACGTAAATCAGCATTATCCTCGCGTAAAGACAAACGGTATTCAGCGCGAGATGTAAACATACGGTAAGGTTCTTCAGTACCATGCGTACATAAATCATCCACAAGCACCCCTAAATATGCTTGATCTCTTCTAGGATACCATCCTGCCTTATTTTTAGAAAATCTAGCCGCATTAATTCCCGCTAACAATCCTTGAGCAGCTGCCTCCTCATAACCAGTAGTACCATTAATTTGACCAGAAAAAAACAATCCAGAAACAAATTTACTCTCTAATGTTAATTTTAAGTCACGAGGATCAAAAAAATCATATTCAATAGCATACCCTGGTCTCATTATATGAACATTTTCTAATCCTCTAATAGATCGGACCATTTTTATTTGCACATAAAACGGCAGACTAGTAGAAATACCATTGAGATAGATCTCAGGTGTTGTCAAACCTTCAGGTTCTAAAAAAATCTGATGCGCATCACGATCTGAAAAACGTATTATTTTGTCTTCTATTGAAGGACAATAACGAGGTGGAACTCCTTTTATTACTCCTAAATATGTAGGACTTTGATGTAAATTTGATCTAACTATATCATGTGTCTTTTCATTCGTATAAGTAATATAGCAAGGCACCTGTCTTGGATGCTGATTTACAGATCCAACAAAAGAAAACACAGGAACAGGATTATCACTGTATTGAGCAGATAAATGATTAAAGTTTATCCCTGTAGCATGAACACGAGGAGAAGTACCTGTTTTTAAACGACTAACTCTTAAAGACAATTCCTGTAATCGTTCCGACAACAGTGTTGACGACACTGCATCTCCAGCACGACCTCCACTAAAATTATTCATACCAATATGCATCTTACCATTAAGAAATGTTCCTGTCGTCAACACTACAGACGTAGCATGAAATTTCATTCCTATTTTTGGAGTAACAACACCAACAATCTCTTTCCCATCAATTATCAAATCTTCTACTGACGCCTGAATGATCAACAAAAACTTTTGATTTTCAAGTACATTACGCACCACCTGACGATACAAAATTTTATCCGCCTGTGCACGCGTTGCTCTAACAGCCGCTCCTTTACTACGATTAAGTATTCTAAATTGGATTCCTGCTCGATCTATAGCATTCGCCATTACTCCTCCCATCGCATCAACTTCTTTTACTAAATGTCCTTTACCCACTCCACCAACAGCTGGATTGCAAGACATTTGACCAAGAGTATCAATATTATGAGTAATTAATAAAGTAGTACACTGCATCCTAGCAGCAGCCATTGCAGCCTCCGTTCCAGCATGGCCTCCTCCAACAACTATAACATCAAAACGAGTAGGATAGAGCATATGCTAACCTCCTCACTGCACAAATAACTCCCACCTTAACAGAAACATCCTCAAAAACAGCTCCCATAACAACAAATTTATTATCCCCACAGTACAACATAGAAAACCCCAACTCCAAATACTTTGCTTTACATACATACATACATACATACATACATACATACATATATATATATACTTTACTGCCGTTTGAGCAGTATACCAATTATATTTAAAAGAATTAATAAATTCAAGAATAAAAAAATAGATTAATTATTGTTTGTTAAGGTGTTTCATTAATATTTGTTGTTTATTGATGATTAGGTGATGATATTTAATGATGGTTTTGATTGTAATGGATGATTTTAGTTGTGCAATTGAGGATTGATGTAGTAGTATAAAGAGTTAAAGATAAAAAAAATTAAAGTTGTTATTTGTTTGTTGATTTTTGTTTGGTGTTTGTAGTTGTGTTGTTGTTTTAGGTAAATATTTTTGTGTATATTATTGTAGAAAAGTAATTTGTGATTTGTGTAGGTGATGTATATATGTGTTTATGTGTATTATTATATTGAATTGATGATGGGTTTGATAATAGAATATTGATGTGTATTATAATTTTTCTTGGAGATTATGAAAGATTATATAGTTTGTTTTGTATTATTGTTAATACTACAGGCTTGTAGCTCAGTTTGGTTAGAGCGCACCCCTGATAAGGGTGAGGACGGTGGTTCAATTCCACTCAGGCCTATTTTTCTTAATATCTTATGTTGGGTAGATATTAAGAAAAATCATAATAAGAATTTTTAAAGTAATATGAATGAGTTGTAGGTTTGTAGTATCTTTTGTGTTGGTTGTATGAGTTTTAGGTATTATGTTTTAAGTTATATGTGTATTTATGTTTGGATATGGAAATTTAGGATTTTTTGTTTGTGATTTTTGATTTTTCTGTATTTTATTAGAGTATGTTTAGGGAATTTTGATTTTGTTGATTATTATTGTAAGTTCATGATGGGTTATGGGAATTTGTGATATATGTATAGTAAATTATTAATAGTTTAAAATTAATGATGTTCGATACATATATGTGTACATATCAAGGTTATGGTACTATGCCAGTTCGGGTATTAGACGAATTGCCTGCCGTGAAGCTTTTGCATAATGAAGATGTCTTCATTATGCAAAAGTCGCAGGATGCTTTTAAAGAACTCCGTTCTTTAAAAGTGTTGATTCTTAATTTAATGCCAAAAAAAATTGAGACAGAAAATCAATTTTTGCGTTTATTATCAAATTCTCCTTTACACATCGATATTCAATTATTACGTATAGATGATCGTGTTCCTAAAAATACTCCTGTTGAACATTTAAATAGTTTTTATTGTAATTTTGTAGATATTCAATATCAGAAATTTGATGGTTTGATTGTCACAGGAGCTCCTTTAGGATTAATTGATTTTTCAGATATAACTTTTTGGCCTCAAATTGAGCAGTTATTTTTATGGGCAAAAGAGCATGTCACTTCAATATTGTTTTTTTGCTGGGCAGTACAGGCGGCATTAAAAGTATTATATAACGTTCCTAAATTTATTCGTAAGAACAAATTGGTGGGAGTTTATCAACATAATATTATTAATTCTCGTATACTTTTAACAAAAGGATTTGATGAAATATTTTCGGTACCCCATTCTCGTTATTCAGATTTTCCTAAAGATTTAATTTATCAGAATACAGATTTAAAAATTTTAGCAGAATCTGATGAGGCAGGTGTATATTTACTTATTAGTCGAGATAAACGTTTAATATTTGTAACAGGGCATCCGGAATATGATGCTTTAACGTTGTCTCGAGAGTATCATAGAGATCTAGGATTGGGATTGAGTCCAACGTTGCCGGATCATTATTTTCCTCAAGATAATCCTGATTTAATCCCTAAGATAATTTGGAGAAGTCATGCGTATTTATTGTTTTCCAATTGGCTAAATTATTATGTACATCAAGTTCCATAAAATATTTAAGTTGTATTTAAATTGATAGAATGAATGATGTGATTGTTTTTGTTGATTGAAGGCAATTAATTTACAAAATTTAAATTTACAAATTATTAATATTTTGACATATTTAATTTTTAAAATTGTGTGTTAATTATTTATTGTTATTTGTATATTAAATTAGATTAGTGTTTGTTATAGAAATGTGATTAATAATGTATTTGGATATATGAGGTGTGCATTTATATAAATGTAAGAATGTTGAGTTGAATGTGTATACAAAAATTTGTATAGTGTTGGTATAAAAATAAATAGTTGTTTGTTATTTTTCATTATTTTTTATAAGTTTTTTATGATATATATATATATAGTGGGATATGATTATTTGGATCAGTGTATATTGCGTGATGTAGTATTTTTGAATGAATTGTATGAATTAGTAAGTTTGTTTTAGGGTTTCATTGTTATTTATTGTTTTTATGATAGATTATAAGTAATGGATTATGAAAAATATCAATCCTAGTTGCACACAGGCTTGGCAACATCTTAAGAGACATTTTTATGATATAAAAGGCATATCAATTGTTGATTTGTTCAATAAAGATAAATATAGGTTTTCGTGTTTTTCTAAAATATTTAAAAATGAAATTTTAGTAGATTACTCAAAAAATTTAATCACACACGAAACTATTGTTAAACTGATATCTTTGGCTATGGAATGCGATCTTATAGGATCTATTTCGGATATGTTTCATGGTGAGAAAATTAATCGTAGTGAAAATCGCGCTGTATTACATATCGCTTTGAGAAACATAAAAAATACGCCTATTTTTGTAAATGGATTAGATGTAATGCCGCAAGTAAATGCAGTATTAGTAAAAATGAAATTATTTTGTAATCGTGTTATTCAAGGTGATTGGAAGGGTTATACAGGTAAAATTATTACAGATATTGTTAATATAGGCATTGGGGGTTCTAATCTTGGTCCTTATATGGTAACTGAAGCATTGAAACCATATCAAAATCACTTAAATATGTATTTTGTTTCTAATGTAGATGGAACTCACATTTTTGAAACACTGAAAAATTTAAATCCAGAGCATACATTATTTATAATAGCTTCAAAAACTTTTACTACTCAAGAAACTATGACTAATGCATGTAGCGCACGTAGTTGGTTTTTGAAGGCTAGTTCTAATCAAAAACATATATCTAAGCATTTTATAGCATTGTCTACAAATGCTATAGAAGTATGTGCTTTTGGCATTGATCCATCAGTAAATATGTTTACACTTTGGGATTGGGTAGGTGGTCGTTATTCGTTATGGTCATCCATTGGCTTACCTATAATGTTATCGTTAGGGGTTAATAACTTTGAATTGTTATTGACTGGAGCTCATGATATGGACATACATTTTCATTATACACCTTTAGATGAAAATATACCAGTGATTTTGGCACTTATTGGTATTTGGTATAACAATTTTTTTCAAGCGGAAACTGAAGCAATTTTACCCTATGATCAATATATGCATCGTTTTACAGCATATTTACAACAGTTAAATATGGAATCTAATGGAAAATGCGTAGATCGTAATGGATGTCCTGTTATGTATCAAACTGGTCCTATTATATGGGGAGAACCTGGTACTAATGGTCAACATTCGTTCTATCAGTTGCTTCATCAAGGAACCAAAATGGTTCCGTGTGATTTTATAGCACCAGTAATAACTCACCATCCTATATCTGATCATCATGAAAAATTAATATCGAATTTTATCGCTCAAACTAAAGCGTTAGCTTTTGGAAATACATGTGAGCAATTAATACAGGAGTGTGAAAAATATAAAAAAAATTATATATGTGAACAAGATATGATGCCTTTTAAAGTATGTAAAGGAAATAATCCTAGTAATTCTATTTTAGTTAGAAAAATTACTCCATATACTTTGGGAGCTTTAATTGCTTTATATGAACATAAAATATTTACGCAAGGCGTTATTTTTAATATTTATACCTTTGATCAGTGGGGTGTCGAATTAGGGAAACAATTGGCTGATGGTATTTTAGGGGAATTAAGATGTAAAAGTATTATTTCTAAACATCATGATAGTTCAACATATGGGTTAATTAATTGTTATAAAACTTGGTGTAGTTAATATTATTTTTTGTAAAAAATAATGTTTAATTGTGGTAGATATTTTGAATAATTTATATTAATTATATTTTTTTATTTTATGAATATTTTTGTTGTTTTCTTAGAAAAAGATAATATGTGACATTTCGAGTATTTTTTTTGTGATATAAGAACCAATGATTAGGAATTATATTAATATTAAAAATATTCTTTTTTTTAGAAGTTTCTATATAAATCCATGATTCTTTTTTACATAAATTGTATTTTTCTAGTAAAAAAATAGTTTTGGATATAATATTATCTTGAAAAGGAGGGTCAATAAAAATTATATTATAAGTCATAATTGATCGCTTTAACCAGAAAAGACAATTAGTATGTATTATTTCACTGTTATGAGCCGAAAAGGAGCGTGCGGTTATTTTTAATGCTGTGATACAAATACGATTATTATCTAAAAAAGTTACTTTACTAGCTCCTCTAGATAAAGCTTCTAATCCTAATGCTCCACTTCCAGCAAAGCAATCTAAACATATTGTGTTAGAAATTATGGGATTAAGCCAATTGAATAGTGTTTCACGCATACGATTAGTAGTTGGACGTATTTTGGCATATTGAGTAATTGGTATATTGCGTCCTTTCCATTTACCCCCAATGATCTTAATTTTTCTGTTCAATCTATCTACTCAGTAAAGTTTATTTTTATATATATATGTTATATTTATAAATTGTGATGTGGTAGTTTATAAGAGATTTCTATTTTCTAATGTAGAAGGATTGCTATTATTCAACAATGATATTAACTATCTTTATTTTATATAATCTGGTTTACTTATAAATTGCATTATGTGATGGTTGAAACATGTAGAGAATTTTAATTACATCAGTAACTGCAGTTTATAATTAGTTAGAATTTTATATATCTACAACTTATTTATTTGTTATACTCTTGATTGATTGTATTTGTGCTGTAGGATTGGTGCAATATATCAGATATTTTTTATTTTTGTAGAGGATACTACAAATTTGAAATACTTATAAAAGCTGATTGATAAAGTGTCGTATAAGGAATATGAAAAAATAAGTAAAAGAAATAAAATTTCTATATATCAATAGTAATTATGAGGTAAGTATACATGAATTGTTCATATAGTTTGTTTAGTAGATTAAAACAGAGTTTGTCGTATACTCGAAAAAAATTGGGTAGTACCATAATGGAGTTAGTTCGTAATAAAAAAATTGATACTACTATATTGGACAAAATTGAAAGTCAATTGTTAACTGCAGATATAAGTATACAAACTACTCAGAAAATTATTAATAATTTGAGAAATTATGTTAGTCTTAATGTTAATTGTAATGAAAAATATTTTTATAATGCATTACGTGATGAAGTATTAAAAATAGTTGAACTTATAGATAAGCCATTGATTTTACAAAAAAAACATCCCTTTATTATTCTGATGGTAGGAGTTAATGGTGTTGGAAAAACTACTACTGCTGGAAAATTAGCACATCATTACCGATCAGAAAATAAAACTGTAATGTTAGCAGCAGGAGATACATGTAGGGTAGCTGCTGCAGATCAACTAGAAATTTTGGGTAAACGTAGTGGTTGTGCAGTAGTAATTGCAGAGCATGCTAACTCTGATCCTGCTTCAATAATTTTTGATGCTGTTAAAGTAGCTAAAATAAGATCTGTTGATATACTTATCATAGACACTGCGGGGAGATTGCAAAATAAAATATATGCGATGGAAGAATTAAAAAAAATTATTAGAGTAATGAAAAAAATTGATGTGGAAGCACCTCATGAAATTATGTTAGTTCTTGATGCTAATATTGGACAAAATTCTGTCGATCAAGTGCGTATGTTTAATGAGGCAATTAGAATTACAGGAATAATTATGACTAAATTAGATGGTAGCGCTAAAGGGGGTGTTCTTTTATCTATTGCTGATCATTTTTTGATTCCAATACGATATATTGGAATAGGACAAAATATAGAGGATTTGCAGCCATTTAAATCCCATGATTTTGTTGAAGCTATTTTTAAGAAATAAAAATTAATGGTAAAAATATAGATGTCTCTGTGTATATAATTATTTATTTATATATAGGGTTGTTGACGTGAATAATGATAAAAATATTTTGTAAATAATTATTGTAGAAAATGGTACTATCATCTACGACATCATCAAGTGTTTTTATTATATGGTGATATAAATGCAATAATAAAAACATTACTTTTTTTAAAGTGAACAGTCATAAAAGTTGCAATAGAAATTAAAAAAATTTTTAAATAATACGAATCGTCAATAAAATATTTAAATAAGAGATATTGACAATATCTTTGTGCGCAAAAGTCGTACGTTCTAGATATAATTTACGCATTATCAATATTAATTTAAATCCTGATTTTTGCTAAAATTATTTATAAACCACCTGATCTTATTAAGAGTAATGACTTATTGCAATAAGTAATTTGATGGTGCTTTAACATAATTAAATTAACGATGAAATTAATGAGGATTGTGTTATAAAATATAGTGCTTAGTATTATGATCAATATGTTATTTTATTGGTAGGATTTTTTATATATGGTTCTTTTTATGTGATTTCATATAGGTATATTGTCCTTTTAGGACGCATAATTATCTGTGTATATAATTATTTTGGGAGAATAGATGCCTAAATATATGCAAACAAACGGAACGTTGGTTCCTCAAGGGAACTTGGAGTCTTATATAAAAGCAGCTAATGCTTATGCTATGTTAACAACGGAAGAAGAAAGGGCATTAGCTGAACAATTATATTATCATGGAGATTTAGAAGCTGCAAAAAAGCTCATTGTATCACATCTAAGGTTTGTTATTCATGTTTCTAGAAATTATTCTGGGTATGGATTATTACAAGCTGATTTAATACAAGAGGGTAATATTGGTTTGATGAAAGCTGTACGCCGATTTAATCCAGAATTAGATGTTCGTTTAGTATCATTTGCTGTTCATTGGATTAAATCAGAAATTCATGAATATGTTCTAAAAAACTGGCGTATTGTAAAGATAGCTACTACTAAAGCACAACGCAAACTGTTTTTTAATTTAAGAAAAACTAAACAACGTTTAGGTTGGTTTAATGCAGGAGAGATAGAAGTAGTTGCAAAAGCATTAAATGTGACTAGCAAAGATGTGCGTGAAATGGAATCTCGTATGGCAGCGCAAGATATGACTTTTGAACAATCTTCAGGTGAAGATAATCGGGGAATCTTAATGGCACCTATGTTGTATTTACATGATAAATTTGTGACTTCTAATGAAGAAGATGAATGGCTTGATCAGATTAGCGATAAATTAAATACGGCTATAAATACTTTGGATAAACGTAGTCAACACATTATTCGAGCACGATGGCTGGATGTAGAGAATAAAAGTACATTGCAAGAATTAGCCAATCAATATGGTGTGTCTGCTGAACGAGTACGTCAATTAGAAAAAAATGCCATGAAGAAAATGAGGACAATTATACAAAATTGATTATTTTTTTTAATCCTATGTATAATAATGAATGGCAATATAAATTTTTAAATATAATGTTTATAGTTTTAATCATTTGACTGTGTGTTTAAAAATTTGATACAATTTGTACTGATAAGATCTTCAATGATTTATATTAGATATTTTGTTGAAAAAATATTTATGTGTAGTGACATATGGTATAAGTTTTATTTTTCATTAACTTTTTGTAAACATTTGCATGTAATGATAGCATGTTACATTAAGTTTTATTTTTAAAATATTTTTATTCTAAATTTTTTAAAATTACTTCATACAATGAAAATAACTCATGGAGTAAATTATGACAGTTGTTGGTCATACATTAGGGTTTCCTCGTATTGGATTACATCGAGAATTAAAGTACGCTTTAGAGCGTTATTGGGATGGAAAAATACAAGAAAATAAGTTATTAGAAATAGGTCGTACATTACGCATGCGTCATTGGCAACAACAAAAAGATTATGGTATGGATTGGATTCCAGTAGGTGATTTTGCATGGTATGATCATGTTTTAACTACTAGCCTGATGCTTAATAATATTCCAGGTAGACATCGCACTTATCAAGAAAATGTTAATTTAGATACATTATTTAGAATAAGTCGAGGTTATTCTTTAGGTGAAACATTAATATTACCTTCAGAAATGAAGAAATGGTTTAATACAAATTATCATTATATAGTGCCTGAGTTTGTTCAAAATCAAGAATTTAAATTGAATTGGACTCAATTGTTCGATGAGATAGATGAAGCTTTGTCTCTAAAATATAAAGTGAAACCAATATTACTTGGTCCCATTAGTTATCTTTGGTTAGGAACAGTAAAAGGAAAAAAATTTGATCGATTATCACTATTGCCTGATTTGTTATTAGTATATCAAGAAATATTAGATATTTTGTTATCAAAAAATATTGATTGGATACAAATTGATGAGCCTATATTAGTTTTAGAGCTACCTTTACAATGGTTGGAAGCATATTTAAGAGTGTATGAACAACTTCATGGTAAAGTTAAGTTGTTGTTAACCACTTATTTTGATAGTTTATATCATCAATTAGATGTTATTAAGCAACTGAAAGTAGATGGTTTACATGTAGATTTAGTTTCTAATCCTGATAATATACCTTTACTTCATGCTCAAATACCAAAGCATTGGGTTTTGTCAGCAGGAGTGGTTAATGGACGTAATATATGGAAAACTAATTTGTATAATTGGTTTAAAAAATTATATCCTTTAGTAGGAGAGCGAAAATTATGGATAGGTTCTTCTTGTTCCTTATTGCATAGTCCTATTGATCTTGATATGGAAATAAGATTAGAGAAGCATATTAAAGAATGGTTTGCTTTTGCTTTACAAAAATGTTCTGAAATAAAAATGTTATGTGTTGCCTTAAATGATAAAAATTCAAGCGAGTTGACATATGAAGATATGTTTAATGAATATTATGTATCTAATAATTTAAGATCTTCTTCTAGTATGATTCATGATGTACGGGTGAAAAAACGTCTTGAACATGTTAATAATATTTCGCATACTCGATACACTCCATATACAACTCGGGCTGCATTGCAACGTAAAAGATTTAATTTGCCATTATTTCCTACAACTACTATTGGTTCATTTCCTCAAACTGAAGAAATTCGTAGGCTTCGTTTGGACTTTAAAAACAATCGAATTAATACAGAAGATTATTGTATTAGTATTAGAAATTATATTAAGCGAATTATTATGGAACAAGAAAAATTAGACATAGATGTTTTAGTACATGGAGAACCAGAAAGAAATGATATGGTAGAATATTTTGGAGAAAATTTAAATGGATTTGTTTTTACCCAAAATGGGTGGGTTCAAAGTTACGGTTCGCGCTGTGTAAAACCTCCGGTAATTATAGGAGATATTAGTCGTTCAAAACCTATTACTACAGAATGGATAAATTATGCTCAGTCATTAACTAATAAACCGATAAAAGGTATACTTACTGGACCTGTTACTATAATGGTTTGGTCGTTTCTACGTGAAGATATACAACGTGAAACAATAGCATTACAATTAGCATTGTCAATACGCGATGAAGTGATAGATTTAGAAAAGTCTGGTATTGGAATCATTCAAATTGATGAGCCGGCTTTAAGAGAAGGATTGCCTTTAAAACGTTCTAATCAAAAACAATATTTGGAATGGGCAGTTAACGCTTTTAGAATAACTGTATCATCAGTGAAAGATAATACTCAGATTCACACTCATATGTGTTATTCTGAATTTAGTGATATTATTCATGCTATTTTGGAATTAGATGCAGATGTAATCAGCATAGAAGCAGCTAGATCAGATGAGAAAATATTACAATCCGTACAACATATCATAGAAAATTTAAATGAAATTGGTCCTGGAGTATATGATATTCATTCTCCAAATGAACCTAGTACAAATGATCTGATAGGAAGAATTAATAAATTGTTACAGTATATTCCAAAACAACGTTTGTGGATAAATCCTGATTGTGGATTAAAAACGAGATCATGGCCTGAAGTTAGACGAGCATTGAATAATATAATATCTGCGACTAAATTATTGCGTAAACAGTTTATGCATCATGAACTGTAATTAATATAATTTTTTCAACGGATTATATAGTAATTCAATGTTAGGACTAAAATAGTTGGTTTTTTTATAAGTAAGTCATGGATTGTTTATTTGAGGCATGATTCTTTAATCCATTAAAATTTCTATTTTTTTTGTTCATAAAAATAAGAATTTTAGAAATTTTATTAATTTTAGCTACAAAAATAGGTTTATGGTGACTTTCAAATAGTTACGTAACAATTTCTGATATGACTATGATTAATACATTTCATTTAGGTTTACAGATTGGAGATCTGCAAGGTGCAACTTTAGCTATTCTTCCAGGAGATCCCAATAGAGTAAAAAAAATCGCTTTGTTGATGGATCAACCAGAATATATTTCAAGTTATCGTGAATTTACTACTTGGTCTGCAAGTATTGATGATAATAGAGTTATTGTCTGTTCTACAGGTATAGGTGGGCCATCTACTTCCGTTGTAGTGGAGGAATTGTCTCAATTGGGTATACGTATATTTTTACGTGTAGGCACCGCAGGAGCTATCCAAAAATATATTAAAACAGGTGATTTATTAATTGTTACTGCTGCTGTTCGTTGTGATGGAGCAAGTCAACATTTTGCTCCATTAGAATTTCCGGCGGTAGCAGATTTATCTTGTACTATGGCTTTAATTGAAGCTGCTAAAAAAATTGGTATTAAACCATATTCTGGTGTGACTGTATCTTCAGATACATTTTATCCTGGACAAGAACGATATGATACATTTTCTGGGCGAGTTATTCAAAAATTAAGTGGTTCTATGGAAGAATGGAAAAAAATGGGAGTTATGAGTTATGAAATGGAGTCTGCAACATTGTTGACTATGTGCTTGACTCAAGGATTACAAGCGGGGGTTGTAACAGGTATCATTATAAATCGTACACAAAAAGAAATTCCTAATGTTTCTTTGATACATCATGCTGAAAATATGGCAATTAGAGTAGTAATAGAAGGAGCTCGTATTCTGATGCATACAAGTAATAAATAAATATTTTATATAACTGTTAAATATAAGATTTATTATTGTTTGTTATGTTTGTACTTAGTGTTTTATAAAAAATTTTCGATAAACATGTTACTTATTAACAAGTAAAAGCATCTCATACAAAACTCAATATTACTATATTGTCGAAATATAAATTGTTGACGCATGATGTAATTTTTATCTATTTGTATTGCTGAAGTATTAATATGTTACATATATTGATTGATAAATAATAAATTATCGTAGTTTTTATAAATATATTTTGTGATAGGGAATATATGACAGTTACTTTGTTTTGTATATATAATTTTCTTAGCATGTTGGTAGGTGTCTTAATATCTGGAATATTTTTTAATATTATAGGACAACGTTATATTAAAAAATATAAAAATGACTATACAGCTTATGAACATGCTTTATGTATGACGACACAAAATTTAAAAAATGAATCTACTTTACGTTATAATATTGAACAAAAATTACAAAATGAATTACAGATAGTATATGAACTACACGGCAAATTGTCTACTGCTGAAGAACGTTTAAAATTATTAGATCATTATCATCAGAAATGTGAGCAATTAAATCATGAATTACGCTTACAATTAAATTTAAATCATACTCAAGAATTAAAATTGCAGGAATTAAATATTCGTTTAGAAGAATATAAATTAGCAATAGAAGAGAAACAAAAGTTGTTTATTGATAGTGAAAATCGATTAACTATGCAATTTGAAAATTTGGCAAATCGTATTTTTGAGCAAAATGGATGTAAGGTAGATCAACAAAATCGAATTACTCTTGACAGGATGTTACATCCATTAAAAGAGCAGTTAGAAGGTTTTAAAAGTCAAATGGAAAACGGTTTTGCAAAAGAAGAGGAATCTAGGAATATTCTAACTTATGAAATTCGTAATTTACATCAACTGAATGCAAAAATAACTCAAGAAACCATTAATTTAACACAAGCATTAAAGGGCAATAACAAAACACAAGGCGGTTGGGGAGAAGTGATTTTAACTCGCGCGTTAGAAGCTTCTGGTATGCGTGAAGGTTATGAGTTTCATGTACAAGTTAGCATAAAACAAAAAGATGGACATAGATTACAACCTGATGTAATCATACATTTACCTCATGGTAAAGATGTAATTATTGATTCTAAAGTATCTTTAATAGCTTATGAACGTTATTTTAATAGCGATAATGAGGAAGATCGACGGTTAGCTATTATTGATCACGTGCATTCATTGCGCTCTCATATAAAATCATTAAGTAAAAAAGATTATCAAAAATTATTTGGATTAAATACATTAGATTATATTTTGATGTTTGTTCCTATTGAATCAGCTTTTATGTTAGCTATTAAAAAGGAAATATCATTGTTAACAGATGCTATGCGATATAATATTATGTTAATTAGTCCTACAACGTTGTTAATAGCGTTACGTACTATTAACAACTTGTGGCGTTATGAAAATCAAAATTGTCATGCTAAAAAAATTGCTGATAAGGCAGGGCGATTGTATGATAAATTACGGTTGTTTATGGATGATTTAAATAAAATTGGGTTCTATTTGAATAAAGCAGAAGTTATTTATAGTGCAGCAAGAAATAAATTTTCTGAAGGAAAAGGAAATATTATAAGTCAAGTAGAAGGTTTTCGAACACTTGGGGTACAAATAAAACAACCAATTGGTACTAGTTCGATGACGTCGAATTCTTTGGTTGTATATGATGAAAATAATAGTTCTTCTAATTCATCTAATTGTGAAGATAGTGTTACTCACAATATATGTCATGACACTTTAAAAAAAATTTTATAAAGTACATTAAAAATATATAAATTAATAAAATAAAAATACTATTTTTACCAAGTTTAATCTATTTACTTGTTAAAGAGATTACGGTAAATATCATGATAATCATATGAATATGCATAATAAAGATGAAGATGATATCACTCATTTTGGTTTTCAAAATGTTTATAAATGTGAAAAAACATCGTTGGTATCTAATATATTTCGTCTTGTAGCATCAAAGTATGATTTAATGAATGATTTAATGTCATTTGGTATACATAGAGTATGGAAGCGATGTATGGTTTATCACAGTGGGGTGTATGTTGGATGTAAGGTGCTGGATTTGGCTGGAGGTACTGGAGATTTAAGTATTCAATTTTCCCGATTAGTAGGCGATACAGGAATTGTGGTACTAGTAGATATTAATGATTCAATGTTACATATAGGACGAAAAAAAATACGTAATTTAGGTATAATTAATAATGTTATATATATACAAGCGGATGCTGAATTTTTACCTTTTCCTGAAAATACTTTTGATTGTGTTGCTGTTTCTTTTGGTTTACGAAATTTTACAAATAAAGAGCAAGCATTATTTTCAATACATAGAGTGCTAAAATCTAGAGGAAAATTGTTAATTTTAGATTTTGGGGTTCCTACCTTTAAATTACTGAATATAATATATGATTTATATTCATTTCATATTTTACCTAAAATGGGTGAATGTATAGCGAAAGATACCAATAGTTATCGTTATCTTGTGGAATCTATTCGTATGCATCCAGATCAAGAAACCTTGAAGGATATGATAATACAAATAGGATTTAAGAACGTTAAATATTTTAATATGACTGGTGGTATTGCTGTGTTACATTGTGCGTATAAATATTAAAATAAAAATATTTGCGTTACGTGAATTATTGAAACATTATATTTAATAATATTTGTGATCGTTATCAGGATTATTGAATTATTTATTAGCCTTTTATTCAGAAATATTATAATTTTAAGTTTAAAAAGCTAATATATATAACTATATGTATTTGAGTGTTTAAAAAAAAATTACTTTGTATAATATATATATTGTAATATGACATGTTTATTTAAATCAATAAAAGACCGTATTATAGTACAATATATCAAATATATTTGTTTTACATAATTAGTGCTAATATAGAATTAGTAAAAAATGTGATCGAGTAGTTTATATGATATCTGACTTAACATTATTGATCTTTGATGTCTTTTTCTTGACTGTATCGTACTAGAAATATTCAATAGTATAATTTAATAATTTTTAATTTCCTGTTATAGAAATGATACATTTGATAATGTCTAATTTAACTATATTCTATAAAATAACGTATTTCAAATTTATTAGAGTTATAATAATTTATAGAAAAATATGACATTTGAATATAAAATTACAATATTTATCTGATATTCAAATGAATTATAGGAAATCTAATGATTGTTGATGAACTATATCGACTGTATTCCATAATTAAAACAATATTAAATTATGGATTAAGTGATTTTGTCCCTACTCATCGATTAATTTTTCCACTGAGAATAGGCAGCAGATTTTTTTTACGTATTTTAAATAAGCATTCTCAATTAACTTTAGGAGAACGATTTCGTTTAGCATTACAAGAATTAGGTCCAGTTTGGATTAAATTTGGTCAAATGCTTTCTACGCGTCGTGATATATTTACAGATTCTGTTGCAGATCAGTTAGCAATACTGCAAGATCGTGTGGCACCTTTTGATGGATTTATTGCTAAAAAGTATATAGAGCATGCCATTGGTAATACATTAGAAACATGGTTTAAAGATTTTCAAGAAGTGCCATTAGCATCTGCATCTATTTCGCAAGTACATTCTGCTAGATTAAAAAAAAACAACAAAGATATAGTAATAAAAGTGATTCGTCCAGGTCTTTTGTCTATTATTAAATTGGATATATCTTTAATGTATAGATTAGCTCATTGGATTTATAAATTTTTACCAGAAGGACGAAGATTTAAATTTTCAGAAGTTGTTGCAGAATATGAAAAAAATCTTTTTGATGAACTTAATTTGATGAAAGAAACAGCTAATACTATTCAATTAAGAAGAAATTTTGAAAAAAGTAAGATACTATATATACCAAAAGTGTATGTAGATTTTTGTAGTGAAAATGTTATGGTTATGGAGCGTGTTTATGGCATACCTGTATATGATATAGTTGCATTAAAAAAGCAAAAAATTAATATGAAATTGTTAGCAGAACGCGGAATAGAGGTTTTTTTTACTCAAGTTTTTAGAGATAGTTTTTTTCATGGAGATATGCATCCTGGTAATATATTTATTAGTTATAAATATCCAGAGGATCCAAAATATATTACCGTTGATTGTGGTATTGTTGGTTCGTTAAATAAAAAAGATAAATATTATTTAGCAGCAAATTTTATCGCATTTTTCAATCGTGATTATAGAAAAATTGCTGAATTACATCTTGATTCAGGTTGGATACCTATGGATACTAATGTAGAAGATTTTGAATGTGCTATGAGAACAGTATTTGAGCCTATTTTTGAACAACCATTAGAAAACATTCCTTTTAGCAAAATATTGCTGTATTTATTTAATACTGCACGATATTTCAATATGGAAATACAACCTCAATTAATTTTATTGCAAAAAACTTTGTTATATGTTGAAGGAATAGTTAGGCAATTGTATCCTAATTTAAATATTTGGAAGTCTGTCAGACCTTTTTTGGAAAGATGGATGCAGGATCAGTTAAAATTTTCAACGGCAATATGTGCCCTAAAAGATAAAATACCTTATTGGGTAGGTAAAATACCAGAATTATCTACTGCATTATCCAATGAATTTAAACATTCTTGTATATTACAGAAAAAAATAGAAATTTTAATAACAGAATTGAGAATACAGCGTACTAATCACAGCCAAGCGTTATTTTTGTTTGGTATTGGAGCAACTTTAGTGATTAGTAGTATTTTTTTATATGTACAGGATAAATATTTAAAAATTTTTTCTGTTTTTTTATTTGTAATTGGGATTTACATTTGGACAATAGGATGGAAGCGTATTATGCAATAATATAATTATAATTATCAATAATTGTAGTAATTTTATTTATAATTACAGATCATTCAAATAATTTAAAGAAAAGTTATGTATGCAGTGAATTTATTCACAACAGAATCTGATAATTGATGTGATTATTAAGTATGAAATTATACTAAATTTAAACATAAAATATAGATATTTGTGATCTTGTACTGATTATAATAGAAGTAAGTCAAATTATTTAATTATAAAAACAGTTTAATATTTATTTAAATTTTATGAAATATAAAGATTTGCGTGATTTTATTAAAATTTTGGAACACAGAGGCGAATTGAAAAGAATTTCTTTTCCTATTAATCCTGATTTAGAGATAACAGAAATTGCCGATCGTACTGTTAAATCTGAAGGGCCAGCACTTTTTTTTGAAAATCCTAAAGGATATACAATACCTGTTTTGTGTAATTTGTTTGGTACCTTTAGTAGAATAGCTTTAGGCATGGGAAAAGAAAGTATTCTATCGTTGCGTGATGTTGGAAAATTGCTTGCTTTTTTAAGAGAACCTGAACTTCCAACAGGAATACGTGATTTTTTTTCTAAAATTCCTCATTTCCGTAATATTCTACATATGCCTATTAAGCGTGTTAGCACGGCTCCGTGCCAAGAAAATGTTTGGTGCAATAGAGATGTGGATATTACGCATATGCCAATAATGCGTTGTTGGCCTAAAGATGTATCTCCTGTAATCACTTGGGGTATTACAATTACTCGTGGTCTAAGAAGTAAACGACAAAATCTTGGAATTTATAGGCAACAAGTATTATCTAAAAATAAAATTATTATAAGATGGTTATCTCATCGTGGTGGGGCATTAGATTTTCAAGAATGGTGTAAAAATACTTCAGAAAGAAGATTTCCTGTTGCCGTAGCATTGGGCTCTGATCCAGCTACTTTAATAGGAGCAGTAGTCCCTATTCCTGATACATTATCAGAATACGCTTTTTCTGGCTTATTAAGAGGTTGTAAAACTGAAGTCATCAAATGTATTTCGTGTGACTTAGATGTTCCAGCTAATTCTGAGATTATATTGGAGGGATATTTAGAGCGAGGTGAAACAGCGTTAGAGGGTCCTTTTGGAGATCATACAGGGTATTATAATACTACTGATCAATTTCCAGTCTGCACTATTACCCATATTACTCAAAGAAATAATCCAATTTATCATTCTACATATACTGGTCGCCCGCCAGATGAGCCTGCAATTCTTGGGATGGCAATGAATGAAGTATTTATTCCTATTATACAAAAACAATTTCCAGAAATTATAGATTTTTATTTACCTCCTGAAGGTTGTTCATACAGATTAGCTATTGTAACTATAAAGAAACAATATGTTGGGCATGCTAAACGTATAATTTTTGGAATATGGTCTTTCTTGAAACAATTTATGTATACTAAATTTATTATTGTATGTGACGATGATATTAATGCGCGGGATTGGAATGATGTAGTATGGGCTATAACTACACGTATGGATCCTGATCGGGATACTATAATAGTAAAGAACACTCCAATTGATTATCTTGATTTTTCTAGTCCAATATCTGGATTAGGCTCTAAAATAGCTATGGATGCAACAAATAAATGGCTTGGAGAAACTGAAAGAGAATGGGGTATGCCAATTCACATGCATGATACAGTACGTCGTTATATTGATAGTATTTGGGAGAAGTTAGATATATTTCATAATAAAAATAATGATAATTAAATAAATTCAATATTATTTTTAGTTACATAGTGATATTTACAATTTTTAGTGATAATAAGAAAATAAAAAGGTATATTGTAATTATACAAAAAATACTATATGTATTATTCTTGCCATTAAATATGAATGTGTGTGCGGGGATTTTTTATTGTATAAAGGTATAGATATTTATTATTTTTAATGATAAATGTAATGCATAAAAGTAATTTTTTGTTTATTGGTATATTTTATAAAATATCTACATATATTAGATGTGTTCTAATTTTAAAATTTTAATATAAAAACGAATTGTTCGATAATATTATATTGTCATGAAAAAATATTTTTGCATGACGTTAATCTTGAATAGATCAAATTATTTATATTTATTAAGTATCTGCTTACTATAGTAAAGCATGTGTTTGTTAACTTGTAATAACCACACCCATTTATATTCTTCTTACATAAGAACATGTATCATAGTTAAAATTAATATAAATAATTAAATTAACATTATTCTAAATTAGAATAGTATTCTATTTGTAAAAATTAAAATAGTTCGTATGTTCATATAAAATATTCAGGTGGTTATTGGGAGAGAGGTATGAAAAGATTACATCTTATTGTGATAGTAATTGCTTTTATATTTTTATCATGTGATAGCATTTCATCTTCAATTATCGAAGGGAGACAATATATTCGTCTAAATAAGACTATTCATAATGCTCCTCAATTGCTAGAATTTTTTTCTTTTTATTGTCCACATTGCTATCAGTTTGAGCAAATTTATCACATTTCCAATAATATAGCACAAACATTACCTAAAAATATAAGTTTTTATAAATATCATGTTAATTTTTTAGGTAATTTAGGAAAACAGTTGACGCACGCTTGGGCTGTAGCAATAGCATTAGGAATAGAAAATAGAATTAGTCCTATATTATTCATAGCGATACAGCAACAGCAATCTATTCATACTGTGGAGGATATTCGAAAAATATTTATTAAATCTGGTGTTGATGCAGAAGAGTTTGATGCTACTTGGAATAGTGTTTTAGTGAAATCTTTAGTGTTAGATCAAGAACAAGCAGCAATAAATTTTCATTTGAAAGGAGTGCCTTCAATATTTGTTAATGGGAAATATATGGTAAAAAATGAAAAATTGGATGTATCATCAGTGAATGCTTATATTAAACAGTTTTGCGAGTTGTTAAATTTACTCATAGACAAAGCATAATATGTATATACCTAATATAACAATGATGTTGTGAGGTGTTGTATATTGTGTTTTATTGGTAAGTTAACAAAAGTTATTTTGTATACTATATTTATAGTTATTTTGCTTTTAAAATAACTTCGTTTGATTTTATCATTTTCTTGTTTATAATATAGTATTATAGTTAATAGTCTTATTAAGCAAGTATCTAATATTCTTTTACCTTTTCTGTAAGATTACATCATTATATAAAATGTCATTATGATCGCAGTTATAAACAGTCCGATAATTTTAGTAGATGCTTCTTGTTATATATACCGCGCGTATTATGCATTTCCACCATTGATTACTAGTAACGGAACGCCAGTATGGGTGATATATGGGGTAATTAATATGATAAGAAGTTTATTAATACGATATCAACCTACTCATATGGCAGTTGTTTTTGATGCACCAGGAAAAACATTTCGTGATAATCTATTTGAAAAGTATAAGGCTAATCGTTTTAAGACTCCTGAAGATTTGTATATTCAAATTGGTCCATTATGCGAAATAATAGAAGCGATGGGATTACCAATACTCAGAGTACCTGATGTAGAAGCGGATGATGTAATAGGTACATTAGCTATATCTTGTGCGCGATCAGGTAATTCTGTGCTAATTAGTACGGGAGATAAAGACATGGCCCAAATAGTATCATCTCAGATCACTCTTCTCAATACTATGTCGAATATTATTTTCACTCCTAAAGAAATAGAAAAAAAGTTTGGAGTACCACCAACTCTGATGGCTGATTATTTGGCATTAATAGGGGATCGTTCTGATAACATTCCTGGTGTTCCTGGAGTGGGCAAAAAAACGGCTCAATTATTATTAAATAAAATAGGTAATTTAAAGGTATTATATGACCATTTAGATAAAATTAGCACATTGGGTTTACGTGGTGCTAGAGCGATACAAAATGCATTACAGGTCAATAAAGAAATAGCATTTCTTTCGTATAAATTGACAACAATTAAAACAGATATATCTTTAAATATATTTGATTATCAATTGTTAATACAACAAGAAAATATTAATGTTTTGTCATTGTTATTTACACAGTATGAATTTAAAAATTGGTTAATAGATTTAAAATTAGGGAAGTGGTTAGATAAATATCGATTTTTAAAGAATATGCCATCAAATCAATGGTTTCATAATATGTCTTTGTGCAAAAAAAATAACTTACTATCAGATTATTCTGGAGAAAAAAAAATTGTTAAGATAATACATAATGCTGAAATGTTATATCATTGGGTTAATAAAATTAATATAGCTAAGTTTTTTATATTCAGTATATATACAGATATATTTAATGTTGCTACAGCTAATATAGTAGGTATATGTTTATCTATTGATACTAAAGAAAGCGCATATATTCCTATAAAAAATAATTCAATTAATAATCATCAGAGTTTTTTGTGTCTTGAAGAAATATTATCAACTTTACGGCCAGTTTTAGAAAATTCAAAAATAAAAAAAGTTGGTCAACATTTAAAGTTTAGTTATGCCATCTTTAGGCGTTATAACATTAATTTAGTGGGTATGGCATATGATGTTATATTGGAATTATATATACTGTATGGCACTGTTAATTGTCAAGATATAAAAAAATTTTTGGATAAGGATACATTTGATGCTGTTACAAATTTTAAAAAAAACTATGATAGTTATAACGAAAATAATGCAATATTAGATGTACAGAACATGCAAATACAATCCTTACATGCTGCTAAATTTGTTATGTCCTTATTTAATCTGCATCATGCTTTATGGTCAAAAATAGAAGCAAATAATAAATTAAAAAAAATTTTTGAAGAAATAGAGATGCCTTTAATATCTATTTTATCTCGTATTGAAAGTTATGGTGTTTTAATTGATAAAAAATTACTTAATGCTCATGCGGTAGAATTAGATTATAGGCTTAATGCATTAGAGCTAGAAGCATACCGATTAGTAGGCGCTCCTTTTAATCTTGATTCAATTAAACAGTTACAAGAAATATTGTATAATAAACAAAAATTGCCAATTTTAAAAAAAACACCTAGCGGTGCTCCTTCAACTAATGAAGAGGTATTGAAGAAATTAGCAAAAAAATATCCAATACCAAAAATACTATTACAGTATCGTAGTTTAGCTAAATTAAAATCAACTTATACTAATAAATTGATCTCTATGATTAATACACAATCGAATAGAGTGCATACTTCATATAATCAAACTAGGACTTCTACAGGGCGTCTTTCTTCTACTAATCCTAATTTACAAAATATTCCCAATAGAAATCATGATGGGAGAAAAATACGTCAGGCTTTTATTGCTCCAGCAGATTTTTTAATTGTAGCAGCAGATTATTCACAGATAGAGCTAAGAATTATGGCGCATCTTTCTCAAGATATCAAATTAATTAATGATTTTCTTTCTGAAAAAGATGTTCATACTGCAACAGCTTCTGAAATATTTGTTACCGCATTACATTTGGTTACTGATGAACAAAGGCAACAAGCTAAAACTATTAATTTTGGATTAATTTATGGAATGAGCGCATTTGGATTAGCACGTCAATTATCGGTAACATGTAAGGAAGCTCAAAATTATGTAAATCGTTATTTTAAGCGTTATCCTGGTATTATGCAATATATGCAATATATTCGAGAACATGTTAATAAGCATGGTTATGTGTCTACATTAGATGGACGGAAGCTATATTTGCCAGATATTTATTCTACTAATATTTTGCGAAAAAAAAGCGCTGAAAGAGCAGCGATTAATGCACCTATGCAAGGAAGCGCTGCTGATATTATTAAAAAAGCAATGATATCCGTTGATAATTGGTTACAAAGAGATGCAATTCCAGCGCGTATAATTATGCAAGTACATGACGAATTAGTATTTGAAGTACATCATGATATTGTAAATTCTGTTGTAAAACAAATAAAAAAATTAATGGAGGAATGTTTTATTATAGATGTACCACTAAAGGTAGATATTGGCGTTGGGAAAAATTGGGAGCAAGCACATTAATTATATTGATTTGATCATCAATTAATATTATAAAATATAATGAATATAGTTTTTTGTCATAATGATGGGATAATTAATCTATATAAATCTATGTTTTTAAAAATATATAAAAATAATATTAATAAATTTATAGATATGTTATTTCAATTATTTCAGCCAATTGTTAAGAGTTTTTTTTAATGATTCTATTCCATATTTTTTAAGAGCAGAAAAAGGTTCAGCTTGTATACATGTTGTAAATATTATCTTCATATCTTGCAGTATTTTTTGAGAGGTGATTTGTAAAATATATTTAGAAATTTTATCTGATTTATTTAATAGAGTAAAAATAGGAATGTTCATAGAAAGTGCATTTTTAATAGTTTCTTTATCTAATTTCTTTATTGGATGCCTGATATCCATGATTAATATTAATCCTTTCAAATTTTCTCTTTTTTTTAAGTATTCACATATGGCCTCATGCCAGTAGTTTTTTCTATTTTTTACTCCTTTAGCATAACCGTAGCCAGGAAAATCAATGAGACGAATACCTGGGCTTACTTCAAATAAATTAATAAGTTGCGTACATCCTGGTATTTTACTTACTTTAGTTAGTTTTTTTTGATAAGTTAAAGCGTTAATAGTACTGGATTTCCCGCTGTTAGAATAACCAACGAAAGCTACTTCCATCCCTATTTTTTCATCGGGTAAACAGTAAATTTTAGGAACACTTATCAAGAAACGAGTAGCATAATAATTATATGTCATAATATATATACATTATCTATAGTTATAATAATATTAAAATGAATTACTTAAAATTTTATGGTTTGTGAATATTAATATGAATAAATTTTATTAATTTATTTAAACAAATTTTGTAATATTGAGGTGAATATATATAAAATATGGAGTTGATTATTTTTAGTTTTCAATATATTTTATTTTGCATTATTATAAATGTAATGCATGATGCTACTTATATATTCGCACGTTTTATATTTTATTATTTTTTGATTTATTATACACTATAATATAAATCAAATTCTATAGGGTGTGGGGTAGTACATACTACTTTATTTTCCTCTTTGCACAATAGAATATATGCATTGATGTAGTCTTTAGTAAAGACATTTCCTCGTGTTAGAAATTTATGATTTTCACTTAAAGACTGTAATGCTTCGTCAAAAGATCTAGCCATATGTGGTATGGATAAAGCTTCTTTTTCAGAAATAGTGTATAAGTTTTTGTCTCTAGGTTCTCCTGGATGAATTTTATTAATAACGCCATCTAATCCAGCCATAAGTAATGCAGAAAAAGCTAGGTAGGGATTAGCAGCTGGATCGGGAAAACGAACTTCAATACGGCATGATGATGTGTTGTTTTTTTTTGTTTTTCCGATAGATGATGGAATACGAATTGCGCTAGAACGATTGAAAGCAGAATAAGTTAACATTACTGGAGCTTCATAATTTGGAACTAAACGTTTATATGAATTAGTAGTTGGATTAGTTATAGCATTTAATGCTTTTGCATGTTGTAAGATGCCTCCAATATAGAATAAGGCAGTGTCAGAAAGATTACCGTATTGGATACCTGAAAATAAATTAGTATTTTTTTTATGTAGAGATATGTGACAATGCATACCTGATCCATTATCATTTATAATGGGTTTTGGCATAAAAGTTGCAGTTTTCCCAGAATTATAAGCAACATTGTGTACAACATATTTATATATTTGTATTTCATCAGCTTTTTTGGTAAGAGTATTAAATCGAGTCGTTATCTCATTTTGACCAGATGTTGCGACTTCATGATGATGAGTTTCTACAATTAATCCCATTTTTTCCATTATTAAAGACATAGTAGACCGCAAGTTTTGAGAAGAATCTATTGGAGGTACTGGAGCATATCCACCTTTTGTTTTAGGACGATGACCTTTGTTGCCATCTTTATAAAATTTACCACTATTCCATGTTGATTCTTTATCATCAATGATTACGTAAGACCCTGATATTGTTGTTTCAAAACGAACATCATCAAATAAAAAAAATTCGGGTTCAGGGCCAAACATTACAGTATCGGCAATACCAGAGTTATATAAAAACATTTCTGCTCGTTTAGCGATAGATCGCGGGTCTCTGTCATAATTTTTCATAGTATGGGGTTCAAGAACATCACAACGTATAATTATTGTAGCATCTTCATAAAATGGATCTATTATAAAACTAGTAGGATCAGGCATTAATATCATATCTGATTCATTAATATCTTTCCATCCTTTGATGGAAGATCCATCAAAGATTTTACCATAATTGAATAAATGATCATTAATTTGAGTCTTAGGAATAGTGATGTGTTGTTCTTTTCCTTTTGTGTCGGTAAAACGTAAATCAGCAAATTTGATGTGATTTTCATTAATAATAGAAAAAATTTGTTCAATGTCTTTCATATTTATTTTCTCAGCCATTATAGATCATATGATAATAAATTTGTTACACTATAATATAGGTCAGGATTAAGCTGTATTAAGATTAATAGTGATAAATTATTTCTTAACAACTTTTTTAATTAAAAAGTTCATATTGCTGTTATTAATTTTTGTATTAGTATGTATGTATTTAAATGGATTTTTTAACCTTTTCTTGAGATTTAAAACTTTTAATATAATATTATATTGTTATTGTTTTACAGAAATCTAATTTAACGAAAATAAAACATTTGGTTCATGCTTTGTATTAATTGTGTATATATATGAATTATATGTATTATAACGAAGTATATCAAAATTTTTATTATAACCATAATATTTTATTTTATTATAAATGATGAATATCATTTATAATAATAGTAGTTTATTTTTATAATTTTAAAAAATTAATAATTTTTAATAAGTTTATTATTCTGCATATATGTATATAATATATTAATAGTGTAAATATGGGTAGAGATGCTAAAGCATTTTTAAACATTAATATGTATATTACAGTGGAGCTATTATTTTGTAAATATGTAAATTATTATATATTGTATAAATATTGATGCTCATATTAAAAATAAAACAAATTATCAATTTTTATTATTTTTTAATGTTGTTTAATTTTATGGAAGTTGTTTTATAATATGGTTTTATACTTTATATAGTGTTGATTTTTTTGTATATAAATATGTGAATATTTATTTGGTAATTAAATTTTCTTCTATTTCTCTGAGAGCAAGTACAGTATATTTGTCATTATTATTTTTTTTTATTAATGTTTCTTTCTCTCCAATTTGCATTTGTCTTGCGCGTCGTGCTGCAACTAATATTAAATCAAACCTGTTACCAATTTTTTCTACAGCATTTTGTACAGTTATACGTGCCATTTTTGTTCACCATATATGTGATTTTTTTATTTATTGATATTGATTATTAGATTATATATTTGGATTATGTGTTATATATTATTTTATTTACTATCTACTTATCTGGTAATAATAAATTGTTTATTAATGTTGCATGACGTATTTTTTGATGTGTTATTCGTAATTGTTCAGATAATACAATTGATTGTAAATGTGTTAATGCGATATTAAAGTTATCATTTATTATGATATAATCATATTCTTTTAAATGATTAATTTCACTCATTGTTTTCTTCATGCGAATGGTAATAATTTTTTTTGTGTCTTTTCCTCTAAGATGTAATCGACGTACTAATTCTTTTTTGGATGGTGGTAAAACAAAGATAGTATAGATGTTGTGTGATATTTTTTTTCGAATTTGTTGAGCTCCTTTCCAATCAATGTTTAGTATAATATGTATACCAGTTTTTAACATAGCCTCAATATTATTTTTTGTGGTACCATAGTAATGATTAAAGATTTTAGCGTATTCAAAGAACATGTTTTTTTTGATCATATCTTTAAATGTTTTTTTTGAAATAAAGTAGTAGTCTTTTCCATGTATTTCTCCAGATCTTTTAACCCGTGTGGTATGAGAGATAGATAGTTTAGTTGTTTGAATAAAATGGTTATATTGCATTAAATTTTTAATTAAAGTGGATTTTCCTGTGCCACTTGGAGCGGATATGATACATAATGTTCCTAAAGGTTCTATCATAAAATAAAACGTATAATTTGATTGTATAAATAGTACATGTATTGAATGTATATGTATTTACTTGAATAGATTATATATTTATATATGGACATATAGTTTATCAAAATTATTATTTTATAGATATATTTGTGTTATATAGATTTTTTTTTGAATCAACTCCGTGATAAAACTTGAGAAATTTTTAATATTTGATGACATAAACTATACTTAAATATAAGTAAATTATAAAATGTGTGTTATCACGGAGTTGATTCATTAATAATAATGTACAACATATATACTATTTTATATATTATTTTTATGTGTTGTTTTTTGTTTTGTTTCCAGCAAACTACATACTTCTTTAAAATTTTTAAGTTGTATATCAGATAAAAGAGAAAACATGCGCTCTAAAATAATATTGTGTGTTTCTTCAGCGATATGCAGTTTATTACGTCCTTTTTCTGTAATATAAACGTATTTAACTCTGCGATCTGTAAAACTTTGTTGTCGACGTAACATTTCATCTTTTTCTAATGCATCAAGAACTGTTACTACAGTTCTTGATGAAAATCCCATATAATTTTTAATATCTGTTGCGCTGGTTTTTCCGGTAGTAATAAGATGTAATATTTTCATTTTGGACATTGAAAGGCCTTCATTAATTAATTGACTGTTTATTTCTTTACGTAAACGGTGGTAAATTCGGGATAAGGATTCTACCATGTTTGATATATCTGCTAATCTATTCATAATTATATGTCTCTATATTGAATTAATAACGATAATAGAACTGTGTTTAATGGTGTTAGTGCAATTAGCAACAGTCTAAAATTAGAAATTTATCATCAAAAGATTTGTTTATTAAGATAATAATTTTCGGAACATGTTGTTACTTAATAGTTAATTATTTTTTAATTAATTGCTGTGGTTTATATCTCCTAAATTTATTGTGAATTTATTAAATTAATATCTTGTTTTTATTAAAAATGGTAGATATTGATAATTTAGAATATATGAATTTTAGATGTTTAATTTATATTAATTTATGTTTTATTTTATCGGAGTTTTTTTAAATTTGAAATATTACTATTGGAAAAAGAAATTGTTTGAAAAATTTTTTAGAAATATTTTTTTTAATTTTTTTTGATTTATTTTTTATTTAAAAATTCTATATATCTTGAATTAAATCAGTCTATATCGTAATTATATTTAAAATTATTATAAAAAATAAAATTTCTATTTTATTTTTTATAATAATTTTAAATATAAAATTTATATTTTATAATAAATATTTTTTACATGTAATTATATATTTTTACATTTACTTCGACATTGGTATATAAAAATGATTTATTTTTTAAATGATATATATATATCAGTTAATTTATAGTAAAATATTTACTATATAAATGTATATATTTATCTAATAAAATAGACGCAACATAAAATCATATAAATTTTATTTTATTAAATATATTTTATTAAAAATAATATGATGTGATTAAGAATTGTAATAATAGTTGTGATATAAAAATGAAGATTTTGAGAATAAAATGATAATTATAACATCATTGCTTAAATGTAATGTTGATTAAAGTTATATCTATTCAAATATATAATATATTTGTATTACTCAATATTTTGGGTTTGCTCTCGAATTTGTTCAATGAATACTTTTAAAGAAATCGCTAATTGAGTAATATGAGAATTTATAGATTTTGAAGTTAATGTATTAGCTTCTCTGTGTAATTCTTGTATTATAAAATCTAGTCTTCTACCAATGGATCCTGGCTTGTCCAAGGTATGATGCATTTCTTTGATATGGCTTATTAATCGATCTGTTTCTTCTGAAATATCAATTTTTTGAGCTATTATTAATAACTCTTGTTCTAATCGTATTGGGTCAGTGTAGATACAAACGTCTTTCATTTGTTCTAAAAGTTTTTTGCGTTTCCATTCTAATACATTAGGCATGTATTGACGAATTTTATTAACTTCATCGTATATTAGGTGTAATCTTTCTATAATTTTAGTTTTTAAAAAATCCCCTTCTCTTGCTCTATCTTGTATCAAATTATGTAATGTTTCTTTAAAGCATAGCAATAACTCAGTATGAATATTGTTTATATTATTAAAATTATTTTGTTCATATGTTATTACTCCTGGACAAAATAAAATATCTAGCGGATTCATTTGCCCTTCATTTATTAGTGTGTTTATCCATTTTGCGTATGAAATAAGATGATGAACCAATTGTTTATTAACAGTAAATGTATCTGTGTTATTGTCATTATTATTCATTTTAATACGTAAAATGCATTCTATTTTTCCTCTAACAAGAGAATCTTTAATATTTTTTCGAATTATCCGTGATAAATCATAAAGATGTTTGGGTAGATCAATATGAATGTCTAGGTAACGTTGGTTTAAAGAATAAATTTCCCAGATAACATTACCCCATGTATATTTTACTTCATGTCTTGAAAAAGCAGTCATACTATGAACCATAACATCACCTAAATTGTGTTAATATATAATAAAGTCAAAGTTTTTTAAATTTAGAAAAGTATAATAGTTTTATTCTGTCATGTATGTTTATATGAAAAAATTAATTATAATAATTGTATTATTTATTGAATAATAAATAATAACATGGAGGTACTATAATTAATAATGATTTTTAAAATTCTTGTTTATGTTAAAATAAAATAAAAAACAATAAAAATATATTGTTTTTTATTTATAAAAGAATTAATATTACTAATTTAGTAAAATGATAAAATAAATATATCAAATATAATATTTTCAACATATATGCTTCCAGTATGTTTATTTAAAATAATATAATTTATATGATGTAATAAATTAATTAAATATTATTTTAATAAATAATTAATATTTAATTTTTTTATAAAAGAAATAAAGTTATTTTTTGATCAAAATTAATTCATAATATTTATTATTATAATTAAATAATATCAATAAGGTAATTTATGTATATAAAAAAATAAAAATTTTTTGAAATTTATTTTGATGAAGTAATAACGTTTTATTCTAGAGGTGAGATATAACTCTATCCATTTATATATATAAATATAAACTTTATTTGAAAATATAATTAAAATGAAACAATATTATTATTGTTTTGATAAAAATAATATTTTACATTGAATGTCCAAAACCATCAGATCCACGTTCAGTAGGAATAAATGATTTGACCACAGAAAATTTAACTTGAATTATTGGTATAAAAACTAATTGTGCTATTCGTTTTCCAGGATACACAATATATTTTTTTGATCCACGATTCCATAAAGATACCATTATCTCTCCCTGGTAATCTGAATCAATAAGTCCCACTAAATTTCCCAAGACAATACCGTATTTGTGCCCTAAACCTGAACGAGGTAAAATAATCCCTGCTATTTTTGAATCAGAAATGTATACCGCAATACCAGTGGAAATCAAATGAGTTTTTCCGGGATAAATGGTTAAAGGCATATCTAAACAAGCTGGTAAATCTAATCCGGCAGATCCTGATGTAGCATATTTAGGAAAACAAAAATGATTATAAATACGATTATCAATAATTTTGATATTAATTATTTTCATTATAGCGATTAACAATTTCGTTAATAAGTTGTTGCGCTAATAATTTTTTTTTTCTTAAAGGTAATATAACGCTTCCTTTATTCCAAAATAAATACAAAGCATTATTGTCACTATTAAATCCTTGATTTATGTTAGAAATATTATTAGCACAAATTAAATCTAAATGCTTATTAATACGTTTGTTTTGAGCATATTTTTCGATGTTTTTGGTTTCGGCAGCGAATCCAACAACATAAGGACGTTGTTTCATTAATGATCCTACTTCTGCCACAATATCAGGATTTTTAATCATAATTATTTTTAAGGTGTTTTTATCTTTTTTGATTTTTTCAAGAGAAGTATGACAAATACGATAATCTGATACTGCCGCGCAACCAATAAAAATTTGTTGGTTTTTAACATTTTGCATAACTGCTTTTTTCATGTCTAATGCTGAGATAACGTTAATACGTTGTACTCGAGTAGGAGTATTTAAATTTACTGGGCCTGAAATTAATGTAACTTTAGCGCCTTTATCTGCTGCAGCTTGTGCGATAGCAAATCCCATTTTTCCTGAACTGTAATTAGTAAAAAAACGGATAGGATCCAAAGCTTCATGAGTAGGACCAGCGGTAATCATGATATTAAGATGGCTTAAAGAATTGTCATGAGAAAAATAATGTTCTACATTTTCAGCGAGTACTTTTGGATTAGTCATGCGTCCGTAACCAATATCGTTGCAAGCTTGATATCCATAATCCGGGCCCCATACTAAAACTCCCCTTTTTCTTAGAATATCTAAATTTGATTGAGTCGCAATAGCTTTATACATTTGTTGATTCATGGATGGTGCAACAGCAATAGGAGCTGTTGTGGCTAAGCATAAACTACATAATAAATCATTAGCTAATCCTACAGATAATCTAGCTAATAAATTAGCTGTAGCTGGAGCAAGTAAAACTAAATCTGCCCATTTAGCCAACTTTATGTGTGGCATTGTTGTTTCTATTTGAGGAGTAATGAAATTATCTAATACTGGATTACATGATATTGTTTGCAAGCTTAGAGGAGTAACGAATTTTTTTGCAGATTTCGTCATTATCACTTTAACTTCTGAACCTTTTTCTTTCAAACATCGCACAAGATCTATAGTTTTATATGCAGCGATACCACCGCTTATTCCTAATATGATATGTTTATCGATTAAGCCCGTCATATTATATTTCACATAATTTTTATAATTGTAGTTTTATGTGTTATACCATAAAAATTATCGATTTTTATGGTATAAATAAAATTAATCAATTTTTTATTAAACGAAAATTTCAGGAAAATTTATTATAATATTATTGTGTATAACGTAATATCTCCATATAATACGCTTTAACTATTTTATATAAAGAATTTTATATATATATATAGTGATAATTTAAATTTGTGACTGTAATTCTCTTGTTTTATACATACTTGTTATTTAAATTTTTAGAGTTATTTGTTATTTGTATTAATACTGAAGAATGAAGATGTAAATCAGTAATTATTATATATTTATCAAATCTCAATTAGATGATCAATAATGTAAACATTTATGAAATTTATAAATAGTTATGAATAGAAATTGTTTTTGATGCTGATGTAGGATGGTTATGCATGATATCTATTAGGAGGATAAATATGGCGCGAGTATGTCAGATTACTGGAAAAAGTCCAATGAGAGGAAATAAACGTTCTCATGCAATGAATGCAACTAAACGTTGGTTTGCACCTAATATTCATTCTCATCGTTTTTGGATAGCAAGTCAGAATCGTTTCTTTGTATTACGGATATCTGCTAAAGGTATGCGATTAATTGATAAATTAGGGGTTGAATATTTTTTCTCTAAAATATATTCTAAACATAAATAATATTTCACAGGTACAATGTAATGGCTAAAGAAACAAGAGAAACCATTTGTTTATTTTCTTCCTCTAATAATGGACATTTTTATAGTACTACAAAAAATAAACGAACTAATCCTAATAAAATAAAATTAAACAAGTTTGATCCTTATATACGAAAACATGTAGTATATATAGAAGCTAAAAATAGTAAATAGTTGTATTATGTTAGTTTGCATATTTTAATAATGTATTGCACTATGCTGTGATTCAATACAAATAAGAACATCTGATATTTTGCCTGAGATGATTAAAGGATAAAACTGCCACATAAAAATTGTAGGCTTTCTTCACGTATTGTCCATAGTATAATATTAGTCAAATGATAATTACAGTTTGTGTGCAGAATATATGAATTATAATGTTTATAGATATAGGATTTTAAAGATTAGGCAGGATCTGTTTTGTTTTTGAAGTATTATGTAATTTTTCTATAACTTTTTCAGCAATAAAATTAGGGATAAAATTATCTATTTTTCCTCCGTATTGTGCTATTTCTTTTACTAATTTAGAAGAAAGATATGTCCATATACCTGTCGATATCATAAACATAGTTTCTACTTCATGTTCGAGATAATGATTAATTTTTGCAAGCTGTATTTCATATTCAAAATCTGATCTAGTTCTTAAACCACGAATTAAGATATTTATTCTTTTTTCTTTCATCACGTTTATTGCTAGATCATTAAATCCAAATACTGTTACATTAGTTAATGTTTTAGTTGCTTGTTTTGCTAATATTACACGTTCTTCAAGACTAAATAGGGGATTTTTTTGTGGATTTTCAGCGATCGCTAAAAAAATTTTATCGAAAATTTTATGAGATCTAATGATTATATCTAAATGTCCATAAGTTAATGGATCGAAAGTGCCTGGATACATAGCCTGAATTGTCATGATATATAAATAATTGCTTTCTAGTAAATTAGAATATGGGAGATTACAAAATAGGTATATTCAAATACAATATACTGTACTAAATTTTGTTGATTTTGCAATATAATTTATGTTGAAAATCGATATTTCTAACGCTCGTAATGATCGTATTTTGGATAATATGGACGTATACAATACGTTATTACTATAATATTTTAGTCATTTTTTATAAATCTAATAAAATGTAATAATTATTAAAATATTATATGTGTATCTAATAGCAGTATCATAAAAAAATTTTTATATTATGCAGTTAATTTAATTTTTTATAAAAATTATATATCTTTAAAATAAAAGTGATTCTAACATTATGTATATATAATGTTGTATATATATTTTTAACAGTTGAACAAATTCTTTTGATTTAATAAAAATCGGTAAAAATTATTTATTTATTAGTATTGTTCATAAATAAAAGATACGATTATATTAAAGTATGTTGCAACACTCTATTTTTTTTCAATTTTGTAATTTCATTTTATATTATAAATTGAGTTAACACAGAAATATTGATAACATGTATATAAATATATGTTATCAATATTTGTTATATTAGCAAATTACAACATATAAAATGTTTATAATTTATTAATATGGTAGATTATCTTTCAATTAGTAAATAATTATCTAATAAATATAATAATTGTTGTAGTGCTCCTTGATTGTGTTTAAGCACTTTAATAGCTCTATAACCATAGTTCAAGCGACATTGTTGGTTTGTTAGTAACATAATAACAGCTTTTACTAAGGATTCTGTGTCAGTTACTGTAATTAATCCATTTGATTCATGTAATTTAACGCAAATGTCATGAAAATTAAAAGTATACGGTCCCATAATTAATGGAATAGAATGTGCTGCTGGTTCCAATGGATTATGGCCTCCATGATTTACTAAGCTACCTCCAACAAAGGCTATATCTGAAATACCGTATAGTAACATTAATTCTCCTATAGTATCATTAATGATTACTTGTGTTTTTTTAGATGGAGTAATTCCACTGCTTCTCATGATGTAGGATAATCCTGCTTGTTCAGTCATGTTTTTAACATTAATAAAACGTTCTGGATGCCGTGGAGCTAAAATCATCAATAAATTAGGAAATTTTGTTAAAAGATGTTTATGGGCTTGCAATAACAATATTTCTTCTCCTGCGTGAGTGCTGCTAGCTATCCAAACTTGTCGTTTTTTAATCCAAGTTTTTTTTAAAAATGAAATTTTATTTAATAAATCTTGAGTCATTGCAATATCAAATTTTAAATTACCTGTAATAAACAATTGATTTTTTTTTAATCCTAATTTAAGAAATCGGGAAGCATCCTCTTTATTTTGAGCAGCAATTAAAGCGATACGTTCCATTATTAATGAAACAAAAGAACTGAATTTCTTGTACCCAATAAAGGAGCGAAATGATAGACGTGCATTAGCAATAATAAAAGGAATATTACGTTGATATAATATATTTATAAGATTTGGCCATAGTTCAGTTTCCATGACAATAACCAATCTAGGTCTAATTTGATTAATAAAACGTTTCATAGAACCAGGTAAATCGTAAGGTAAATAACCACAATGTATTATATTATGACTGAATTTAGATTGTGCTAATTCTATGCCTGTTGGAGTCATCGCAGTTAAAGTAATAGTTATTTTTGGATAACGTTGTTGTAGAGCATGTATTAGAGGAATGGCTGTTAGTGTTTCTCCAAGGGATACGGCATGTAAAACAATACCATCAGATTTGATAGGTTTTTGGTAAAATCCATACCGTTCTAACCAACGCTTACGATATAACGGAGTCCGCCTACTACGCCATAGTAATCGTATCCATATTATAGGCTGTGCGATATACATAATGATACTATATATTGAAATATATAGTACAAATATATAATATTTCAAAGTGGTCAGTTAATACATGTATTGTTATTAATTTAATTATTTTATATATATTTAATTATATATCAATATGGTTATGGCTCATTGAATATATTTCAATGATCTGTTTTTAAATAAATTAAAATAATGTGTTTAAAGCAACTATTTATGTTATCTCTGTTGTTTTAATTTTATACTATAAATACTTTTTTACTTAAAAAGTAGAACAAAATTTATAAACTTTTGTAAAAAAATCACATTTTTATATTGTGTAGATAAAACTATTAGTTACTTATTATTACTTTGTGTAATAATTCAATTAATTTGTTAGTTATGTTTATAATTGGTAAAAAATGATGCTATTAATATTACATATATAAAAATAAATTATATTATAGATCATAAATAAATTAATTCTTCATAAGTTTGATAATTATCATATTAATTAGTATAAATACAATATATATTGTGTAGAAAAGTTCCATTTTTGTCTTGATAATTTGTTTGAATTTTAGGTACATATTTCATTGTTGATCTAAAATTTATTAGATAGTTATAGTATGTTCAATAATATTGATACATTGAAATAATTTTATAATTTTATTAATATGTGTGAGTAAAGTAAGAACTATTTTTTAAAATAGTTTTTCGTTTGCTGTATAATACGTATTATGTTTGAAGAAAAGATTAATTTATTTAAAATTTATAAGGACACAAAAATAAAAAATATTAATTTTTTTAATATTATATTGATGTATAAATGTACTGTATTTAATTATTTAATATTAAATAATAGTTCTATTATTACAAAAAGGTAATTTGACTTATTTAGTAAGTAACATTGCAATTAACTTGCATATTGTAATATGGAGTTTTATTTACACGATAATTAATATCAGGTAAATTTTTTAATTAAAATTACGTATATTTCTTATTTCTTGTCTGAAATGAAAAATGATCAATTATTTGTATAAGCGTACATTATGTTAAAGCATTTTATTTTTTAGTATTTTTAATGTTTGGAATAATTATTGTGTATAAAATAGCATATTTTTATTTACATTAAAAGTGCAAAAATAATTTTGTATTTAATGATAATTAAATAATAGTATGTAATAGTTTTATGTGGTCATACAATTATTAATGTGATTTTTATTGTAAAATATTGCAACTTAAACTATATATATAAATAAACATTAATTATATTTATATAATATATTGTGTATGTAAGTATGTATATTACCGATTGTATCTATTAATTATATTTATGCGATGAGATCTGATTAATAAAATTAAGTATAGTAATTTTATTTATACATTACTGAATGTATATTTGTGCATATGGATACAGCAACATCATTGATTTCAATTTAATAATTTTTATTATTGCAAAGGTAGTGAATTACATTAATTAGTTTTATTAAAAATTTAATAATAAAGACATGTTATTATGTATTTAAACATTAAATCCAATAGTTATGAGTAATTTATAATTGGGTATTGTGTTATTTGAATAAAAATAATGATATATATTTATAAATATATATCATGTTTTGGATGTTGAATGGTATTGGAGAATGATCGTATATATATAAAGTGTATATGTTAAAATTATAATAAGTGGTAATATTATTTTTCAACAAATATTAATTTGCAATTAGTTATGGTACAGTTATTATAAAAACTGTAATCAATACAATTAAAATGTTTTTAGAATATTTTAAATTTAAATTTTTTGAAATGCTTTCCAAACTTGGATGGGAGTTAAATGTTTCATTTTTTTAGTGGAAGATTGTAAAGTAACTTGGTTATGTCCATATGTTCCAATTAATTTAGGGTTAGTTGGTCCATATAATGTTATATTAGGACAATCGAGCGCCGCTGTTAAATGGCTCAGTCCGGTGTCAACAGATATTACTGCTGTTGCTCCAGAAATTTGAAGAGCAATTTCTTTTAGTGTCATTTTTGGTAATGTTATTATTTTTTTGCTGCATAGTGTTGCTAATCGGTTGGCACGAAATTCTTCATTTTTTGACCAAAAAGGTAATTTGATGCAATATCCTGCATTAATAGCATATTGTGCAATAATATTCCAATTAAATTCTGGCCAATGTTTCTTAGATTTGGTAGTAGAATGAAAAAATATTAAATAAGGGGGATTACTTTTTTGAAGTGGAAATAAGTGATTAATATTGTATTTCCCTATATAAGACGGTGCAGGATATTGCAAACTGAGAGAAAAAAGTTGTCTAATGCGTTCTACAGCGTGTTGATTTGTATTGATATAATATTGGTTATGATACATCCAGGAACTGATGGGTTCCCGGGCACTTGCGTAGTCCATTCCATGTTTTTTACCGCGTGTAATACATGTTATTAATAATGATGTCTTTAATAAACCCTGTGCATCAATAATTACGTCATATTCTTTTTTTTTTAATTGTGTGATACATTTATGATATTTTTTCCATGAAGAAAATTTATACCAATTTTTTATCCAAAATCTAAGGTTTATAGGAATAATATGATGTATTGCTGGATGCCAATTAAGAATCTCTGAAAAAGTTTCTTCTACAACCCAGTCAAATAATATATTTGGTATAGCATTTGATGCATCAGTAACTGCAGGTAAAGTGTGTATTATATCACCCATAGAAGAAATTTTTATGATCAAAACTCTCATGATGATTTTATTTATTGATTAAATTAATGTAGTAATGTTTTTAGCGCTTTTAAAACTTGTTCTGGAGTAATATTGATTAGACTATGATGATAATCATATAGACTGTAGTTTTTCTTCATGGTATGATTTTCTTGAATGTGCTGGATTACAACAGATCGAGAGGATAAAGGTGGAGTGAATTTAGGATTGCTAGGACCGTATAATCCAACTACAGGGCGTTTTAATGCACAGGCTATATGCAACAAGCCAGAATCATTACTAATAATTCCTTTACATGCTGCTAAAATAGCAATAGCTTCGTTTAATGATGTAGTTCCTATAAGATTGTTCCAGTGTTGTTTTAAATTCTTAAGAATGCTGTACTCAAAATATTTATTAATTAGTTGATCTTTAGATGACCCTAAAATCACTACATGATATCCATAATCAATCAGTTGCAAGGCTAACGTTATGTAATGATAATGTGGCCAGCGCTTAGCTAATCCAAATGCTGCACCCGGGCATAAGCCAATCAGTAATTTTCTGTGATTGTTTAAATTGAATTTGCACAATACATCTACGATTTCTTTTTTTTTATGTCTAGTTGAGGCCATGGCAGGGGGTTAGGTAAATTAAAAAATTGTTTTATAGTATTATGATCATACGCTAAAGCGGCATAACGTTGTACCATTAACGGCAACAATGTTTTGTCAAGTATTCTTAAGTCATTTAACACGCCGTATCTCATTTCTCCACGCCATCCCGTTCGAATCGGGATATCTGCGAAAAATGGTATTAGAGCGGATTTAAAAGAATTAGGTAATATTATTGCTTGTTGATATTTTTCTTTTTTTAAAAATTTTATGAGACGATAACATTTCGGTAATTCTAATACTCCATGTTCATAAGGAGTGAATAATGTTCGATTAACTTCAGGTATATGATTAAATAGATCTTTACACCATGTTGGGGTAATTACGTCAATTTTTATATTGGAAGCATATTTTTTAATAAGTAAGCGATACAGACTATGTGATATGATGGTATCACCGATCCATGAAGGACTAATAATTAATATTTTCACAATTTAATGTTTTATTTATTGTATATTATAATGATCAATATCATTGCATGATAACCAGTTTAAATATTGACGTACACCTTGATTAATATTAATGAATTGCTTATGGTAACCTGCTTTTTTTAATTGAGACAGATTTGCCTGCGTAAATACTTGATAATGATCCCGTATTTTTTTTGGTATAGAAATATATTTAATAGTTATATTGCTATTTAAAGAACTTAACACAATATTGGTGATTGAATCAAATGATTCGGATTGACCAGTTCCACAATCGAAAATTCCAGATATGTTATTACTCCAAGCCCAAAGATTTATGTCAACTATATCTTCAACATGGATGAAATCTCGTTGTAACTGTTTACTTCCAGTAAACAGTTTTGGATTTTTTTTATTTTTAATTTGTTTATATAATTGAAATATTATACTTGCCATGTTACCTTTATGCGCTTCATAGGGCCCATAAACATTAAAGTATCTTAATCCACAAACTTGAGATGTAACTTTAGGTAAAATAGTACGTATATATTGATCAAATAAATATTTAGAATAGCTATATATATTTATGGGTTGCTCGTGTTTCTGAGAGCTTAGAATCATACTAGTATTTTTTCCGTATACTGATGCGGAAGAAGCGTATATAAAGGGAATATTGTATTTGATACAATAAATCAATAAATCTTTAGAATATTGATAATTATTTTCCATCAAGTACTTACCGTTCCATTCAGTAGTAGAAGAACAAGCTCCTTCATGGAATACTACATCTATATCTTTAATATAAGAATTGATAGAATTATTAAGTAGATTTTTAATAAATAAATTTTTATCCATATAGTCTGAAATATATAAATTTGTTAAATTTTTATATTTTCTACCATTTTTTAGGTTATCTACTACTAGAATATTGTTATATGAAATTTTATTTAATGCTTTAATAATATTACAACCGATAAACCCTGCTCCACCAGTTACTATAATCATACATCGCTCATATAATTGCAGATACATTAAGTATAATTTATATATATATATTTTAATATATTCTAAATATTATTATATTTCCAAATTTAGTATTTATTTTATCTATTTAATCAGAAGTTGTTATATATAACCGTATATTATGTCATTAATGTATCATTATGGGAAATAAATATTTCCCCATAGAACAACTATTTTTTATATTTAATTAATAAAAAGCTGAAAAGTGCATCAAGAAATAATATATCTTTTTTATATATTCTTAAAATATATTAGTTTTTGTCACAGTGAAAATATATTATTTTTTTAAAATTTTTATGGTATAATGTGATGTCTTTTTTTATGTTTGATATTGAATGTTGTTTTTATTGTTTTTATCTAAACATTATTAAATTAAAAAATATGTATTAATGAAATTTTTCATAATTATTCATAATATTGTTGAGTCATTAAAGACTGTATTATTGTGTATGATGCAGATACGTTTCATGTCTAGTATTATTTTTAATAGGTCTCATAATCCATGTATAAACAGGAAATAGCGATATTTTTACAACAACATACGATTTTAAGTGTTGTATGGATGGTTTTGTTAATTGCAGTATTGTATACTACAATTAACAGTTGGTTATGTAGATATTCTGAAATATTACGTGATACAGCAATTTTTTTAATAAACAAAAAAAATGCAATAGTAATAGATATTCGTAGTCAAGATGATTATCGTTTAGGACATATAGCAAACAGTGTTAATATTTCAATAGAAGATATTAAAAATGGTAATATTTATAAATTAAAAAGATTTAGAAAGCATCCATTGATTGTAGTACATGACAATAATATACTAGCTCATTCAATGAAACAACGTTTGTGTAAATTAAAGTTTGAAGAGGTATATGTGCTTCATGGGGGTATAGTTGGTTGGAAAGCTGAAAATTTTCCTTTATTATTAAAAGATAAAATATTGAAATAATGAGAACTAAAATGGCTTATATTGAAATTTATACAAAGAAACATTGTCCTTACTGTGATCGAGCTAAAGCATTATTTAAAAAAAAATCTCTAGATTTTAAAGAAATTCCTGTAGATATTAATGATTCAGATGATAGTATAGGTATAGAAATGAGACAACGATCTGGCGGTCGTACTACATTACCACAGATTTTTATAAATGGGTTGCATATTGGCGGATCAGATGATTTAGAGTTTTTAAATAATCAGGGAAAATTAGATTTAATTGTAATGAATAAAAACAGTGAATAAATAGTAGTTTTTGTTTGTTAGGATCAAAGATAGTAAGGTGTGTTTAGTGGCAGAAAGAAACAGTAATGATATATTATTTCATGTGCAAAGAATATACACTAAAGATATTTCATTTGAAGCTCCGAATACTCCTGAAGTTTTTAAAATAACGTGGCATCCAAGAATTAAGGTAGACTTAAATAGTAATTATAAGAAAATACATCTGAATATATATGAAGTAGTGTTGTGTATCACTGTTACCGCAAGAATTGGAGAAGATACGGCTTTTTTATGTCAAGTTAAGCAAGCTGGAATTTTTGATATTTCAGGGCTTGACAGTACTCAAATGATACATTGCCTAAGTGCGCATTGCCCGAGTATTTTGTTCCCTTATGCTAGGGAATGTATAAGTAACCAAGTTTCTAGGGGAACTTTTCCTCAAATTAATTTAGATCCAATTAATTTTGATACTTTATTTGTTAGGTCTTTAAAAAACAAATATGATGATACGCTTAAAAATTAATATATTAAAATAGTTAGTTTTAATTATTGTGTCTATTATACGTCCTATTGTAACTATAATTGGAGCGGGGTCTTATGGAACGGCCATGGCTATTGCTTTATCTAGTAATGGTCATACAGTGTTGTTGTGGGGTCATAGTTCTGATCATATTCAAAGACTTAAAATTAATCGATGTAATCAAGCCTATTTACCAGGTATCACTTTTCCATCATCGTTGTATTTGGAACAGTCTTTATCTGTAGCTTTATCAACTTGTCGAAATTTATTAATTGCGGTTCCAAGTTGTGTATTTAGTCATGTCTTAATGCGGATGAAACCAAATTTAAGGAATGATACTCGTATTATTATAGCATCTAAAGGATTAGAACCGAAAACTGGACGTTTATTACAAGATGTGACATATCAAATTTTGGGAAAAGATATCCCTCTCGCGATTATATCTGGACCAACTTTTGCCAGAGAATTGGCATTGGGATTACCTGCTGCAATAACATTAGCTTCGAATGATACTATATTGGGTTATGATCTGCAAGGTATATTACATTGTAGTAAAAATTTTAGAATATATAGCAATACAGATACTATTGGTATTCAAGTAGCTGGAGCAGTAAAAAATATCATTGCTATTGGGGCAGGTATTTCTGATGGAATAGGGCTGGGATCAAATGCGCGAACGGCATTAATTACACGTGGTTTAGTGGAAATGTCTCGATTGGGAATAGCAATGGGAGCGACCTCAGATGTTTTTGTGGGATTAGCTGGGTTAGGAGATTTGGTATTGACTTGCACTGATGATCAGTCACGTAATCGTCGTTTTGGAATATTATTGGGACAAGGTTTAAATATATGTCATGCTCAAAAAAATATTGGTCAAGTAATAGAAGGATTGTATTCCATAAAGGAAGTATATATGCTGTCTATTAAATATAAGGTAGATATGCCGATTACTGAACAAATATATCAGATACTGTATCAAAATAAAAATATCCATGAAGCAGTGTGTTCTTTATTAGGACGCACACAAAAAGCAGAAAAAATGAATAGTTAGTGCAATTAATAGTGTAATGTTTTAATTATTATTAATACCATAAAATGGTTAGGTAAATTTATGTCTTTAAATGTATTAGAAATAGTTTGGAGCAATATTAAGGTTGAAGCGAGATTATTAATTGATTCTGAACCGATATTAACTAATTTTATGTATGTAACTTTGTTAAAACACAAAAATTTTAAAGATGCTTTAATTTATATATTGTCTAAAAAATTAACTAATGCAGATATACCTGTAATTGATGTAACTAAGATATTAGAAGATATATACAGTGCTGATGATAAAATTATTATTTCTGCTGCGCAAGATATTCATGCAATACGTTTAAATGATCCCTCTATAACTAAGTATTTTACTCCTTTTTTGTATTTAAAAGGATTTCATGCATTGCAAGCGCATCGTATTTCTCATTGGTTATGGAATCATAATCGTCAAGAATTGGCTATGTATTTTTATAATCATATCTCCACGGTTTTTAATGTAGATATCCATCCTGCTGCAAGTATCGGATGTGGTGTTATGATAGATCATGCTACTGGAGTAGTAATAGGAGAAACATCAATTATAGAAAATAATGTATCTATCATGCAGTCTGTGACTTTAGGTGGAACTGGTAAAGTAATAGGTGATCGTCATCCTAAAATTAGACAAAGAGTTATGATTGGTGCAGGTGCTATTATTTTAGGAAATATTGAAATAGGGTATGGAGCGAAAATTGGAGCGGGTTCTGTTGTACTACATTCCGTACCACCTCATTCTACAGTTGCAGGAAAACCTGCTAAGGTTATCAAAAAATTTAATAAATTACAATAGTTTTCGTATTAAAAACAAATATATATATAAACCTGAGTTTGTTACAGTTATGGAATATAAATGTAAATACTATATTATTAAATATTTAAAAATAGTGTTATTTATATGCAATAATTAGTTATTGCAGATATATATTTTTAGACGGGCATAAATTGATAACGTTTATTAGAAATAAAGACGTATTATAATGAACCATTCAATTTTATTAAATAATTATTATTCATAAAGCTTCATATCATTTATATCATTTAAAGCAGTGATATGTCAGATATATATAATTATATTGTCAACATGTACATGTATTTTTTTGGTTTTTCTTTTTAAAATAATTTTTATTATATGATATATATAATTGAAGTTGTGTGTTAATACAGTTATATATATAATATAAGTAAGTAATTTTATAAACTTATAAAAACTAATGTACTTCATGATCAGTGTATATGATGTGATAAAATCATCGTAATAAATAAATAGTGTTCCAATATTTAATATCAAAAAATATTATTGACTAAATTTTTTAATTTAATTACAAGCATAATAGTGTGAAAATTCGCTGTAATTTTAGATATAATTATATATATTTAATGTAGTCGTTCATATTTTTATTTCATAAAACGATTATTTTCTATTATTATGTTTTATATAAAAAATATGGTTATGGTCTGTTGTTAGTAACAATATAATAGAGTTTTCTATCTATGATAAAAAAAATAGGAGTACTGACAAGTGGGGGTGATTCTCCGGGAATGAATGCGGCTATTCGAGGTGTAGTGCGGGCAGGTTTATCTGAAGGATTAGAAATTTATGGAATATATGATGGTTATTTGGGATTATTTCAGGATCGAATGATACCATTGAGTCGTTGCAGTGTTTCAGATATAATAAATCGCGGAGGTACTTTTCTTGGTTCTGCTCGTTTTCCTGAATTTAAAGAAGATACCATTAGAACGAGAGTCATTAATAACATACATAGACGTAATCTTGATGCTCTCATAATAATTGGAGGGGATGGGTCTTATTTAGGCGCTCGGAGTTTGAGTGATATGGGGTTTCCTTGTATTGGGTTGCCTGGTACTATTGATAATGATGTGGCAGGAACTGATTACACTATTGGTTATTTTACAGCTTTAGAAACAATTGTGGATGCAATTGATAGATTACGTGACACATCTTCTTCACATCAACGTATTTCTATTGTAGAAGTAATGGGGCGTTGTTGTGGTGATTTGACTATGGCAGCGGCAGTAGCTGGAGGCTGTGAGTTCATTGTAGTCCCAGAAGTCGAATTTAATGCACAAGATCTAGTAAATGAAATTAAATCTGGTATTTCTAAAGGAAAAAAACACGCAATAGTAGCTATTACAGAACGTATTTGTAATATATTTTATTTGGCACAGTATATTGAGGAAAAAACTGGCAGGGAAACCCGTGCTACTGTTTTGGGATATATTCAGCGAGGAGGTAAGCCTGTTGCTTATGATCGTATTTTAGCTTCTAGGATGGGAGCATATTCTATTGAACTTCTTTTACAGGGTTATGTGGGGCATTGCATTGGAGTGCAAAACGAAAAACTAGTACATTATGATATTAATGATGCAATACAACATATGCAACGCCCATTTCGTCAAGATTTATTAAAAACGGCTAAAAAGTTATTCTAAATTGTAAATTATCATAATGATGTATTTATCTTATGAACATTTATTATATATATTTGTGTATGTTGTTAGCTGTTAATATTATATGATATATGTTTATAATATAAAATTCATGCGGTTTATATGATATTACTAAGAATGATGGAGTTGCTCATATTTTTCAGCTATTTGTACAATCGCAGCAAAACTATCCGCTTTTAAAGAAGCAGCTCCTACTAATACACCATCAATGTCTTTTTGATTTAAAAATTGAATGACGTTTTCTGGTGTTACAGATCCTCCATACTGCATTGTGATTGTATTAGCTACGGATACATCACAACTTGCAATGTAATCTCGGATGAATTTATGCACTGCTTGTACATTTTCTGGAGATGCGCTATTACCACTTCCTATAGCCCATATGGGTTCATACGCGATAACCGAATTTTTTAATGCTTCTACACCAATTAATTTAGTTATTGTCTTAATTTGATTAATACATATTGATTGGGTGTATCCAGAATCATATTCATTTTTATTTTCTCCTATACACAAAATAGGAATTAATCCAATTTTTTTTAATATAGAAAATTTTTTAGCAATATATACATCGTTTTCCTTATGATGTATTCTCCTTTCAGAATGACCTATAATAACATATCGTGTATGAAGATCTTTTAGCATTTCTGCAGAAATGTCTCCAGTAAAAGATCCAGAAAAATGAACGTCAACGTTTTGCGCGCATAACTGAATGTGGCTATCTAGTAAATAATGTCGAACTATATCTAAATACATCACGGGGGGAGCTACAGCTATATTACATTTAGAAATGTTAGAAAGATTATTAACTAATGCAATAATTAAATTAGTTATGGTATTCTTATTACCGTTTAATTTCCAGTTTCCGACAATTAATGGATGCTTCACATTATTTCTCCTACGAACATCATATTCTACATAGTAATTATGATGTGTTAATATTGATAAATATACCTAAGAATAATGCTATATATTTTTGCAATATGATAGTTAAATATTTAAAAATGCATCGGTTGTGTGTTGTAGTAAATTGATATTAAAATCATTTGCAATTTTAATATCAATTTAAAAATGTATTGTAAGTGTAATTACATAAATTAGAAACATTTACGTTACCAATAACGTTCTTGGGTAACATGCCCTGGTTTGGATAGTATATGATCTGTCATTCCATATTTTTTGTTTAATATTTTTTTAGTATCATGTATCATCTGTGGGTTCCCACATAACATGACATGACTATTATCAATGTTTAATTGTAATCCTACTTTTTTTTCTAAAGAATCATTTTCTATTAAGGTAGGTATGCGTCCAAAAAGTGAATTAGGATATTTTTCTTGACTTATAATTGTTTGTATATGCAATTTTCCATTATAAAAAATTTTTAATTTTTGCATTTGAGATAAATAATTTAAATTTTTAAAAAATCGTACTGCATGTACCAATACAATATTTGAAAATTGATGCAGCCGTTCATCTTGATCTTCAAGTATTGATAAGTATGGACCAATTCCTGTTCCACTAGCTAACATCCATAAATTTTCGCAATTTGGAATTGCATTTAGCACAAAACGTCCATACGATTCTTTGGTAAGCATAAGAGTGTCACCGGGACATAAAGTACATAATAATGGAGTAAATTTTCCTGTTAGCACAGTAGCTATATAAAATTCTAAATTTGGATTACGTGGGGCATTAAGATATGAATAGGCACGGTGAATAATCATATTATTGATGTTGATGCCTATTTTAGTGAATTGTCCTGCAGTAAATGTATTGACTGGGGCGTGCACAATAAGACTAAATAATCGATTTTTCCAGTGTTTTATATCAATAATTTTTCCGGTGACCCATGTAATCATAGAGTTTACCTATAATTTTAATTATATTTCAATGTTTGATTGTATAAAATTATTTCATTGATGTGATGATAATCATCATTAAAATAATGTGTATCTGTTGCTTGAATCTTATATATAAATCTAATATACAGTATTTTTATAAAAATTTGTTATAAGAAATAAACATATAAATATCTTCAAATTACTGTTTTATTGGGTTAATTATAATTTCATAATATAAGACATTTATATATCTAGTCAGATATTTCAACTGTAAGTTTTATAAAAAATCATTCTGTATGTAGAATTTCTTATTTGTAATATTACGTACATATATCACATAATAGTCATTGTGTTATATTACTTATGTATTTTAATAATTTTTAATTATGGTTGGATATAAAATTTATGAATTCATATATGATAAATATCATTCATGCATTTATGTTACTATAATAAACAAATGATTATTAATAGAAATATTTTGCCACGATAATATCGTTTATCTAATATATTGTAGTTTTTCAAATATTATTTTATTGCAAAATATTTTATATTACCGTTTATCCCAAAAAATGATATTATGAATTCGTATAATAATTTATGTAGCTTTTAGTGTGATTTTAGCATAAATAATGAGAAATCTATTCTTTTATACTAGATGAAATTGCAATTGAGTGTGGATTATATTTACCGTACTGAATTATATATGGATAGCTTTAATAATTTATCAATTATTTTAATATTTTATATAATTGTTTTGTAATTGATACATCAACTTTTTGATTTTAGAATACATAAGACTTCGTATGAATTATATGAAATATCTTAATTGAATGTTACAGGTATGTACATGTCATGTAATTATTAGAGTTAATTAACAAGTGTTAAATGTTTTGTTTTATAACTTAATAGTAGATAAATAGCTATATGATATAGTTTGTATACTTAATTTGGTCTAAAAATTAAATATGAGCACTATTGGTTTGTCATAATTATGGTTACTATAAATACTCGAGTGTTTGATAGAATTAGGATGTTATACATTATATAAATATAACTAAATATTATTTTTATGGTGATTACATAAATCATATCGATGCTGTTATTAGCATTATGATCATTTTAATAAGTGGTTGATTTGATGCATGCGTGGGTCTTTGTGTATAAATTCATCGAAAGTTTTAGTTGCAGACTAAATATAGCTAATAACTAGAGTGGATTATAATTTTTAGTTAATCACATGTACAACATAATGTGTATTATGTACATCTTCAATATTTTTATTTACTTATATTTATAAGTAGATGTAATAAATGCGTAAATTTTATATAAAATTTTATGAAAATGGATTTATACATGTCAATAATAAGTACTTTATAAATTTTAAATTTATTGTCATAGATTATTATAGTCATGTACATATAATAGTTAATAATAAAATTACTTGGTTATAGATGTGGCTACTATATAATGTTGAGTTTTTTAAACAAACATGGAATAAATTTATAATTTATATTTGTTATGTTGTTTTATTAATTAACAGAAATTTAGTATTAATTAGCGCGAGAATATTATAATGAAGAAAAATATTCACCCAAAATATGGTGAGATATCTGCACGTTGTTCATGCGGAAATATTATTAACATTAGATCCACTCTAAATCATAACTTACATTTAGATATTTGTAATTTATGTCATCCATTTTATACAGGTACGCAACGTATAGTAGATACACGTGGGCGTGTAAGTATTTTTAACAAGCGTTTTAATGTGGTTGGTGATGCTGATTTTTTACTTGTTGATAAAAAATTGAAGAAACATAGATAATTGATGAATATTATTTCTCTATGTATACATGTATGCAGCGTAGTAAAAAAAAGCATCAATTCTATAACAAGCAACATATGTCATCACGTGTTATTACTGTGAGTAATTTATATTTGATATACATATGAAATTTTGATTATTATAAATAATTTATAAAGTAACATAGATTCTTGTTGAATAAATGTATAAAAATTTAATTATAAAAAGCATCTTTATATGCATAAATAAAAAAATTAACTATATTTTTAAAAATATAAACAAGTAGGTTATTATTATGAAAAAATCTACAATCAGCGTGAGAAGTGGTTTAAATAGTGATGCGCAACATGGTTGTGTTGTGCCTCCTATCACTCTTTCAACTACTTATAATTTTTTTGAATTAAATAAGCCTCGTCCTTATGATTATTCACGACGAAAAAATCCTACGCGTGATGTAGCTCAAAAAACTTTATCAGATTTAGAATGTGGAACGCATGCAATCATGACAAGCAGTGGTATGTCTGCTATTTATTTAATATGTTCCGCTTTGCTTAAACCAAATGATTTATTGATAGCGCCTCATGATTGCTACGGAGGTACTTATCGATTATTAGATGCTTTAAATAAAAAAGGCACATGTAAAGTATTATTTATTAACCAAAATGATACACAAATGTTTTTACAATCATTAGCATATAAACCTAAATTAATTTTTATAGAAACTCCAAGTAATCCTATGCTTCGAATAGTAGATATTTATGCTATTTGCAAGTCTCAAAAAGATACCTTATATGTTGTAGATAATACATTTATGACTCCAGTGTTTCAAAATCCATTAATTTTAGGTGCGGATTTAGTAGTGCATTCTTGTAGTAAATATTTAAACGGACATTCAGATTTAATTGCAGGCGTAGTAATTTCTAAAGATGCATATATTTCTGATAAATTAGCCTGGTGGGGTAATACGCTTGGTATTACTGGCAGTGCTTTTGATAGTTATCAGTTGTTGCGTGGTATACGTACTTTAATTCCTCGTGTTCATCAACAACAAAATAATACAAAAAGTATTATTGCTTTTTGTCAAAAACAGCCTCAAATTAACGAATTATATTACCCAGGATTATCTGTTCATCCTGGATATGCCATTGCGTGTAAACAACAGAGCGGATTTGGATCAATATTTAGCTTTGAGCTCAAAGGGAATAAAAATGTGTTACTGCGATTTTTACGATCATTAAAATTATTTACATTAGCAGAATCGTTTGGAGGGGTGGAAAGCTTGATTGCTCATCCAGCTACTATGACTCATGCTGCTATGCCAGAAAACGTTCGAAAACGTGCTGGAATTAGTGATATGTTGCTTCGTGTTTCAGTAGGACTAGAAGATAGTGATGATCTTATTACTGATTTAGAACAGGCATTTAGCTCAATACAGTAAAGTATAATATATTTATTAACAAGTGCTTTATTAATAAAGCACTTGTTAATAAATATATGTGGAAGTATTATTTACTGGTAATATTGATTAATTAAATAGGCACAAAATTTATGTAAGATATATAAGTGGATATTTGAAATAGATATTCATATATATACTTAATGCAAATTTCAGTTATATAGTTTTTATGTAGGATATAGAGAAGTAATAAATTCATTATTATAATTTAGGATATAATAAAGATATTTAATTAGTTGATAAAAAATATTTTTGTTATTTATTAATTATATGAGTAAAGCATTTATAATATAGTTTTTAGTTTATTCCTTTAAAGGGTTTCATTTATTGTAATAAATGATGTTTTTTAAAATAGACATGGCGTGTATATATGAACACCCCATGTCTAAAATGTTTTATGTGTATTCATTTATAGAATAGTGCGGGAGGTGAAACATGAGTATGTTTCATGCCACTCAACAGAAAGTATTAAATCAATATTTAGCTGAGTTACAAGGAGATATTAATGTTTCATTTGAATTTTTTCCTCCACGTAGTGACGGAATGGAAAAAATATTATGGGAAACTATAAATAAGTTAAGTACATTGAATCCTATTTTTGTTTCTGTAACATATAGTGCTAATTCTGGAACGCGAAATTATACTGACAAAATCACTAAAGAAATAAAAAAACGTACTGGGTTAATAGTAGCACCTCATTTAACGTGTATTAATGAAACTCCTCAAGCATTACAAATGATTGCTCAAGAATATTGGAATAATGGTATTCATAATATTGTTGCATTGCGAGGGGATAAAATAAAAAAAAATCATCAATCATCTATGTATGCTGCAGATTTAGTATGTTTATTAAAAAAAATTGGAAATTTTGATATTTCAGTGGCTGCGTATCCAGAAGTACATCCAGAAGCAAAGAACGCACAATCAGATTTAATTAACTTAAAAAAAAAAATAGATGCTGGTGCTAGTCGAGCAATCACTCAATTTTTTTTTGATGTAGAACAATATTTAAGATTTAGAGATCTTTGCGTCTCTGTTGGAATTAATACAGAAATTATTCCTGGAATATTACCTATTTTTGATTTTCGTCAATTACAACATTTTGTTACTTTTACTAAAGTGAAGATACCAGATTGGATGTATGTAATTTTTCATGGTTTAGATCATGATGTAGACACACAGAAAATGCTTGGAACATTTGTGGCAATAGACATGATTAGAATTCTTATTAAGGAAGGAGTAAGAAATTTTCATTTCTATACTCTTAACAGATCAGATTTAACATATGCAATATGTCACACTTTAGGGACAAAAAATAAAAATGCATAACGTAATTAATTTATGAATGATATTTTTATAACTAATTAAACAATTATAAACTACTTTTCTTTTGCGATTAGTTATAATTAAACATGATGTCTTAATAAGTATCTTAATATAGATCTATTTTTTATGTGTACCGAAAGATATGTATGTTTTATGTTTTTTTATATAAATAATACATATTGCATTAACGATAATTATTAATTATTATACGATCTATATATTATAGTATCTGTATAATTATAAATAAAGACGCAAGAACATTAGTTGTGTACAATGTTTGTATGAAAATGTAGATATAACGTTCAATATAGCATTTTTTATATAAGATAATGACTTATTTAAGAAAAGATATATATATTCTTTCTGTTATGGAGAGAAGTTACAAGTAACCTCGTATTTTATGTGTTGTATATTTGACCATACTAGTTTATATGTATGGGGTACAAAGTAAATATTTAATAAAATATATGACTTATTTTTTTAAAAATATATACAAACAACCAATAATTTTAATATTAGATTCTGGAGTAGGTGGTTTATCTATTTATACCGCGATACGAAAAATGTTGCCATATGTATGCTATATATATTTTTTGGATAATCAGGCTTTTCCATATGGTGAACATTCAGAAACATTTATTATCAATCGTGTAATCTCTATTATTAAAGTTGTGCAAAGTCGACATCAATTAGATCTTATAATTATTGGTTGTAACACTGCTAGTGTGGTTGCATTAAAAATATTACAGAATTATTTTATATGTCCTGTTGTTGGAGTCATACCTGCAATTAAATTAGCATCTAAATTAACAAGAAACGGCATTATTGGAGTATTAGCAACACACCGTACCGTAAATCATAGTTATACTTGGAGTCTTATAAAACGTTTTGCAAATAAATATAAAGTTATGTTATTGGGCACATCTGAATTAGTAAATTTGGCTGAGTCTAAAATGTACGGTAAAAAAATGCCGATATCAATATTTCGTGATATTCTTAATCCTTGGTTAGAGATGAAACAACTTCCTGATGCTATAGTGCTTGGATGTACTCATTTTTCTTTATTGAAAAAAGAATTAATTTCGGTATTATCTTCAAATAGTTATTTAATAGATTCTAGGCGTTCGGTTGCTAAGCATAGCTTACGTTTACTACGTAAGAATATTAATGATCCTATAAATAATTCTTATTCTTTTAGAACAAATAAAGTTTATTGTTCTATGAGTACTACAGAAGTTATCAAATTAAAATCTATATTATCATCCCATTATGATTTTTTTTCTTTAGAAGTACTATCGGTATAAATTTTATATATATATTTGTTAGTGTTAGAATAAAAATCTAAAACTTTAATTGTTATGTATTAAAAATACAGAATATTTATGCTATATATCAATATATAATAATGATTTTTTATTGTTAGATTATTTCATCAGGTTTTATTTAAATGTAGATATTTTTTTAAATCTAAAACATATATATGTATATATATAAATATTTTAATTTAATTCAACACTATTGAAGTGCGCTTACAGATTTAATTTAAACTATAAATTGATTTTTTTTAATTAAAAAATAATTATTTAATTAACGACGGTAATATTATTCCAATTTTACTGGGTATTTAATTAATAATATATGGGATGGATAATATTTTATATGATAGAAAAATTAAAAAATCTTATTGAAAATGGATTTCATTATAGATAATTAAACCTTGTGATTATTTTATTTTAATTTGCATGTTTATTCGAAAATTGTTACAATGTGACTAATCGATGCGGGGCTATAGCTCAACTGGGAGAGCATCTGTTTTGCACGCAGAAGGTTAGCGGTTCGATTCCGCTTAGCTCCATTGTCAATATGATTATTCATTTGTTGATAATTTGAAATTAATCGTTGAACAGCAGTGTATTGTATAAAAAAATAAAAAAATTGTATATAGAATGATTAATAAATTTTAAACATGCTGAGTAGTGATTATGATTATCGTATAATTATTGGTAATGGTGCGGTAGTTCAGATGGTTAGAACATCGGCCTGTCACGCCGGGGGTCACGGGTTCAAATCCCGTCCGCACCGCACTGTATCATTGTGAATGCAAGGGGTGTAGTTCAAACAGGTAGAACGTCGGTCTCCAAAACCGGGTGTTAGGAGTTCAAGTCTCTTCACCCCTGTAAACTATAAAAGACTACAATATATAAAACGCATATCAAGGGTCTTGTAAATGATATAATGAGCTATTACATTATATAATCTGTAAAAATACACAATGTGATACACTTATTTTTATTTTTGTATTTTTCAATAGAAATTTAGTAACATTTTAATATTATGTTAGGTGAGTGTGTTTAATTTTTCAAAATATGACATATATGATTATTTATGTAATTCACTTGTTTAATTCAGTGTTTTATAAATTTTTTATTTTATTCATAATATGTTTAATTAGTAACTAAATTGTATAAGTTGTGTGTATCTTGTTTATATTTTATACATTTGGAAAATTATTATTAGGTATGGTTTAACATAATAAATTATTTATGTAGATTAAAGTTTCAAGTATTAAAAAAATTATAGTTACATCCAAGATTTAAATCCTATTTATTTAAATAAATAGGATTATTATTTAATTTTTTTGATGATATAAATGTTATTAGTATATGTGATAAGTGTAGTTATTACAATAATAGAGCATTAATAAAGATCAAATTAGATAATAATTATGAATCCACAATTATACACGATATTATTTTATTAGTAAAATGATTGCTAAATATCGATATATATATAACACATATAAAATATAATTCAATATACCATATACTTAAGAAAGACATATACTATATAACAGAAAAAGCATTTACTAAAAAGTATTTAAATAAAATAAAGTTTTTTTATTTTATTAATATTGTGAATATTTAATATTTGCCTTTTTATTAGTGTCATTGTACACTGGTTTTATTGTTCAATGAATTCAATAACCTAACGAATAATATTAACAATAATAATATTACATATTTATAATTAAAAACGTAGAAATCATTTTTTTATAACATTATTGTTAATTTTTAATAAAACATATAAAAAAATAGATTTTTTTTGCTGATTTGATTATTAAAAATAATATAATATGCAGTATATAAAGTAAATGTATTTATAAGACAAACAACGTGTTTTTTTAAATCAGAAAATTATTATATTTATTTTTTAGAAGTAAAATTATTTTTTAAAATTAATATGTAATACAAGGCGTATATTTATATTGCAGATATGGGTGTGAATAATTATTTTATTAAAATAAAAATTATTTTAATATTCTGTCTACAACATTTTATAAAAATTTTAATTCATTTGAATCTAATAAACAATATGTAATTTCTACATATTTATAATGGATTAAAAATAGATTTATTTATATGAATAGCTTGATTAAACCATTGTTTCATTTATAAAAATCACACGAGGAAATAAGTATGAACGGAGCTCAGTGGATAATAAAAGCACTGAGAGAAAAAGGTGTAGATATTATTTTTGGTTATCCAGGTGGCGCTATTATGCCAATATATGATGCATTGTTTGATTCTGAAGTAGAGCATTTATTGTGTAGACATGAACAAGGAGCAATTATATCTGCCATAGGATATGCTAGGGCCACTGGAAAAGTTGGTGTATGTTTTGCGACTTCTGGTCCAGGAGCTACTAATCTTATCACTGGTTTGGCTGATGCGTTATTAGATTCTGTCCCTATAGTAGCTATTACTGGTCAGGTAGGATTAGAAATGATTGGTACGGATGCATTTCAAGAAATAGATGTATTGGGACTATCTTTAGCGTGCACTAAACATAGTTTTTTAGTGCATTCATTAAATATGTTACCTAAGATTATTGATGAAGCATTTTTTATTGCTTCTGAAGGAAGACCAGGTCCAGTGCTAATAGATGTACCTAAAGATATTCAATTATCCACTGAAAAATTGACATTGAACTATTGTGCGAACAAAAAACATATTTGTAATATTGAAGGTGATATAGAAAAAGCTCGTGTGCTAATACTTCAAGCACATCAACCTATACTTTATGTAGGGGGAGGCGTGGGCATGGCTGGAGCAGTGACCGCATTACGTACATTCATTTCTAAGACAAAAATACCTACTGTAGTAACATTAAAGGGACTCGGTGCCCCGGATTATACAGAAGATTGTTATTTAGGAATGTTAGGAATGCATGGTAATCAAGCAGCTAATTTAGCAGTACAAAAATGTGATTTATTAATTGCAATCGGTGCTCGATTTGATGATCGAGTAACTGGACGATTACATACTTTTGCTCCACAAGCAAAAATAATTCATTTGGATATTGATCCTTCAGAATTCGGTAAATTACGCTTGGCTCATGTTTCTTTGTTGGGAAATTTAAATGATTTGCTATCTAAATTGACACAATCTTTGTCTATTGATGCATGGAGGAAAAAAGTAATATCTTTAAAATTAAAGTATCGTTGGGTTTATCCATCATCTAATGACAAAATTTACGCACCAACTTTATTAAGAGAAATTAGTGAAAATGCTCCTTATGATACTGTGGTTACAACAGATGTTGGGCAACATCAAATGTGGGCTGCTCAACATATGCAATTTACTCGTCCAGAGAATTTTATTACTTCTGGAGGGCTTGGAACTATGGGATTTGGCACACCAGCAGCTATTGGAGCACAAATTGGTCGACCTAAGCATATGGTGATATGTATTTCTGGCGATGGCTCATTTATGATGAACGTACAAGAACTAGCTACTATAAAGCGCAGGAATTTACCTATTAAGATCGTTTTGTTAGATAATCAACGTTTGGGGATGGTACGTCAATGGCAACAATTATTTTTTAATAAACGTTATAGTGAAACTATATTGACAGATAACCCTGATTTTATTGTTTTGGCTAAAGCATTTGATATCCATGGAATATGTATTGCTCATAGAGCTCAAATGCTAGATGCAATTAATCTGTTATTTACGCATACAGGGCCTTTTTTACTACATGTACTGATTAATGCACAAGAAAATGTTTGGCCGTTAGTACCACCGGGTGCTTCAAATGATGCTATGTTGGAGCAGTAATATGATGACTTATTATTCTTTATGCATCAAAGCTAGATTTTGCCCAGAGGTACTTGAACGTATTCTCCGAGTTATTCGTCATCGCGGTTTTGAGTTACATACATTAAATATGTTGTCGTATGATAAATTAAATAACAAGAAAATAAATATTTTTTTGACTGTTTCTAGTAATAAAGCAATATATTTATTATCTACTCAATTAAATAAACTGATGGATGTGTATTGTATTGAAATTAAATAGTTTAACATTATAGATTAATTTATATTTTCTTAGACTATTTCTCGAGGCGAGATCAGATGAATACAGCAAATTTTATTTGGTTGAACGGAGATGTTATACCATGGAAGGAAGCTACAGTGCATGTAATGTCGCATTCTTTGCATTACGGATCGTCAATATTTGAAGGCATGAGATGTTATAATTCTTATAAAGGTCCGGTGATATTTCGTCATCGCGCACATATACAAAGATTATGTAACTCTGCAAAAATGTATCGTATGCCTATTTCCTGGAGTATTGATGATTTAATGCATGCTTGTAGAGTTGTTATTTGTAATAATAATTTAATCGATGCATATATTCGGCCTATAGTGTTTATTGGAAATGTAGGATTACAAATTAATCCAACTCCTGGATATACAACTGATGTTGCTATAGCGGCTTTTTCTTGGTCGTCTTATTTAGGAAAGGATGCTTTAAAAAAAGGAATCGACATTATGGTATCTTCTTGGAATAGGATTCCGGCAAATACCCTTTTAAGCTCAGCTAAAGCCGGAGGGAACTATTTATCATCCATGTTAATTAGTAATGAAGCCCATCGGCATGGCTATCAGGAAGGAATAGGATTAGACATATACGGTTATATTTCTGAAGGTGCTGGTGAAAATTTATTTGAGGTTAAGAATAACATTATTTTAACGCCACCATGTGCTTCTTCTATTTTACCTGGAATCACACGTGATGCTATTATTAAATTAGCATCAAACATTGGTTTAGAAGTGCAGGAGCAAATTTTATCTCGTGAATCTTTGTATGTAGCTGATGAAATATTTATGTCTGGTACTGCTGCTGAAATTACCCCAGTACGTAGTGTAGATGGAATTCAAGTGGGTACTGGTACATGTGGACCTGTTACTAAAAAATTACAGTGTTTGTTTTTTGATTTATTTACTGGGGTCACTGTAGATCAATGGGATTGGCTGGATCCAGTTTACAAAAATATTGATTAATATTACGCATTTTAATTCTTAAAGAATCGAACATTCGATATAACATATATAATAATAGAATACTGGATGGAGGAGTTTAAATATGCCTCAATATCGTTCTACTACTACTACACGTGGTCGTAATATGGCTGGGGCTCGAGCATTATGGCGTGCTACAGGTATGACTACTGAAGATTTTGATAAAATGATTATTGCTGTGGTTAATTCATTTACTCAATTTGTTCCTGGTCATATACATTTACGAAATGTAGGTACATTGGTCGCTGAACAAATTAATGTTCATGGAGGAGTTGCGAAAGAATTTAATACTATTGCAATAGATGATGGTATCGCCATGGGCCATAGTGGTATGCTATATTCATTGCCATCTAGGGATCTTATTGCTGATTCCGTAGAGTATATGATTAATGCTCATTGTGTTGATGCTATGGTATGTATTTCTAATTGCGATAAAATAACACCTGGAATGTTAATGGCAGCATTACGCTTAAATATTCCAGCTATCTTTATATCCGGTGGCCCAATGGAATCTGGAACAATAATGTTATCTAATCAAAATGTTAAATTAAATCTAGTTGATGCAATTATTTCTTCCGAAAATCCTAATATATCTGATGTTGATAAAGAAAATATTGAAAAATCAGCGTGTCCTACATGTGGATCCTGTTCAGGAATGTTTACTGCAAATTCTATGAATTGTTTAACTGAAGCGTTAGGATTAGCTCAACCGGGTAATGGGTCGTTGTTGGCTACTCATGGTGATCGTAAAAAATTATTTTTAAATGCCGGTAAATATATTGTGTATTTGGCTAAATCTTATTATGAAGAGAATAATTTTTCTATTTTACCGCGTAATATAGCTAATAAATTTGCTTTTGAAAATGCAATGATGTTAGATATTGCAATGGGTGGTTCTACTAATACTGTATTGCATTTACTGGCAGCTGCTCAGGAAGGAAAGATAGATTTTACTATGGAAGATATTGATAGATTATCTCGAAAAGTACCACATTTGTGTAAGGTAGCTCCAAATACTAAAAGATATCATATGGAAGATTTTCATCGCGCTGGGGGAGTAATGGGTGTGCTTGGGGAACTATATCGTTGTGGTTTATTACATGGCAATACACGTAACGTGTTAAATCAATCTTTATTAGAAACGTTGTCACACTATGATATTATTTCATGCGATAATTTAGAATCAAAAAATATGTATTCTGCAGCTCCAGCAGGAATACGCACTGTACAGGCATTTACTCAGAACAACAGATGGATATCATTAGATGTAGATCGATGTTCTGGTTGTATTCGTTCTCGTGAATACGCATATAGTCAAGATGGGGGATTAGCGGTTTTGTACGGAAATCTTGCTATAGATGGTTGTCTTGTAAAAACAGCCGGAGTACACTTAAACCTTCAAAAATTTAGCGGACCGGCTAAAGTTTATGAGAGTCAAGAAGAATCTGTTCAAGCAATTTTAACAGGAAATGTACGTCCTGGAGACATCATTGTCATTCGATATGAAGGCCCAAAAGGTGGACCAGGTATGCAAGAAATGCTGTATCCAACATCTTTTCTAAAATCTGTGAGTTTGGAGTTATGTTGTGCTTTAATTACAGATGGTAGATTTTCAGGGGGGACATCAGGGTTATCTATTGGTCATATATCTCCTGAAGCCGCTAATAAAGGATTGATAGGATTAGTACATGATGGAGATATAATTAATATTGATATTAATGCACGTAGTATTATCTTAGAAGTATCTGAACATATACTGAAAATAAGGTATGCAGCAGAAGTTGCTCGAGGCACTAAAGCATGGACCCCAAAAAATAGAAATAGAAACGTATCCACTTCTTTGAAAGCATATGCGCATTTGGTAACAAGTGCAGATAAGGGAGCAGTTCGTGATATATCTAAATTATTAGGGTAATATATACTAGATGAAAAAATTGCGTTCTTTTTATCATAAGCCATGTCCTGCAGAATATTTGTGTATTGCCTTGCGTTCTCATGTATATGAAGTAGTGCAAATAACTCCATTGCAAATTATGAATAAACTATCCCAACGTCTTGAAAATACAATATTAGTCAAACGTGAAGATAGACAGCCAGTACATAGTTTTAAACTACGTGGGGCGTATGCTATGATTTCAAGTCTTAATGAAACACAAAAATCTTCTGGGGTTGTTACGGCTTCAGCAGGTAATCACGCTCAAGGTGTAGCTTTTTCTGCCACTCATCTAGGAATCGCATCTTTGATTGTAATGCCTACAAATACTGCTGATATAAAAATAGACGCAGTACGTAGTTTTGGAGGAAAACCACTGTTATGTGGATCTAATTTTGATGAAGCTAAGGTTAAAGCTATGTATTTAGCTGATAAACATAGGTTAACGTTTATTCCTCCGTTTGATCATCCAACAGTGATTGCAGGCCAAGGAACATTAGCAATGGAATTATTACAACAGGATGCTCATTTAGATCGTATTTTTGTGCCAGTAGGAGGAGGTGGTTTAGCTGCAGGTGTTTCTGTGTTAATTAAACATCTTATGCCTCAAATAAAAGTTATAGGCGTTGAGTCATCAGAATCTGCTTCTTTATGTGCTGCATTGTCAGCAGGGATGCCAGTATGGTTGCATAAAGTAGGTTTATTTGCTGAAGGAGTAGCTGTACGATGCGTTGGAGACGAAACATTTCGTTTATGCCAAGAATATTTGGATGATGTGATTACAGTAGATAATGACGCTATTTGCTCCGCAATAAAAGATTTATTTGAAGATGTACGTGCTATCGCTGAACCTTCAGGTGCTTTAGCATTAGCTGGAATGAAGAAATATATTCAAAAATATGCCATCCGTGGTGAAAGATTGGCTCATGTACTTTCGGGTGCTAATATAAATTTTCATGAATTGCGTTATATTTCAGAACGTTGTGAACTAGGAGAACAACGAGAAGCGTTAATGGCAATTACCATTCCGGAAAAAAAAGGTAGTTTTTTAGAGTTCTATAAAATATTAGGTAATAGATCAGTGACAGAATTTAATTATCGGTATAATGGTTCTAAAAATGTTTGTATTTTTATTGGTATACGTTTGAAACACGGACGTTCTGAAAGAAAAATGATAGTACGAGAAATACTTGATCATGGGTTTCATGTTGTAGATTTATCTGATGATGAAATGGCAAAATTACATGTTAGATACATGGTGGGAGCACGTTTATTCCAGCCTTTACAAGAGCGGATTTTTAGTTTTGAGTTTCCAGAGGCTCCGGGAGCGTTACTAAAATTTCTTCATACTTTAGGTGCTAATTGGAATATTTCTTTATTCCATTATCGCAATCATGGTACTGATTATGGACGTGTTTTAGCTGGATTTGAATTATATAACCAAAAAAAATCGGAATTTGAACAGTATCTATCTAAATTAGGATATGAATGGCATGATGTTACAACTAATCCGGTATTTGAAGTATTTTTAAATTAATAAGAATATTTTTTCTAAAAATTATGAAATTGTTTTTAACTTTATTTAAAAGAGATATTTTATGGCTAATTATTTTAATACATTGACTTTTATACAAAAATTAAAGCATTTAGGAAAATGTCGGTTTATGGCTCATAATGAATTTTCCAATGGAATTCAGGCATTATTATCTAAAAAAGTGGCAATAATAGGCTGTGGATCTCAAGGTTTAAATCAAGGTTTAAATATGAGGGATTCAGGCGTAGATGTTTCATATGTTTTGCGCCGTGAATCTATTATTAACCAAAAGGAGTCTTGGATAAGAGCAATACGAAATGAGTTTCCTGTCGGAACGTACGATGAAATTATTCCAAAGTCAGATGTTGTGATTAATTTAACTCCAGATAAATATCATACGTCAGTAGTACAGCAAATAGAACCTTTGATGAAACATGGATCTATATTAGGTTATTCACATGGATTTCATATTGTAGAGGTTGGAGAAAAAATTCGCAAAGATATTACTGTTATAATGGTCGCTCCAAAATGTCCTGGTACAGAGGTACGTCAGGAATACCAGAGAGGATTTGGAGTACCTGCTTTGATTGCCGTACACAAAGAAAATAATACCTATAATATAGGTATGTCCGTAGCAAAATCGTGGGCATTTGCTCTTGGTAGTCATCGTGCTGGAGTATTAGAATCTTCATTTGTAGCAGAGGTGAAATCAGATCTTATGGGGGAGCAAACTATTTTATGTGGAATGTTACAAGCCGGATCAATTATTTGTTTTGATTACATGATTAGTAATGGCATTGATTCTGGATATGCAGGGAAGTTTATTCAGTATGGTTGGGAAGTTATAACTGAATCATTAAAGCAAGGAGGTATTACATTAATGATGGATCGATTATCAAATGCTGCTAAAATACGTGCTTTTGTATTATCTGAGCAATTAAAAAATATATTGAAGCCAGTTTTTGAAAAACACATGGAAGATATACTGAATGGAACATTTTCTGAGGAAATGATTTTGGATTGGAAAAACAATGATGCTAAATTGCTTGCTTGGCGCAAGGAAACAGGTCAACTTTTATTAGAAAGAGTACCAAATTGTCAACAGGAGATTATGGAGCAAACATATTTTGATAATGGGACATTAATGGTTGCTATAATAAAAGCAGGTGTGGAGCTATCTTTTGATACAATGATAAAAGCTGGAATAGCGCCAGAATCAGCATATTACGAATCATTACATGAATTGCCTTTGATTACAAATACTATAGCTCGTAAAAAATTATACGAAATGAATATGGTTATTTCTGATACCGCAGAATATGGTAATTATTTGTTTTGTAACACAGTAGTGTCTTTGTTAAAAAACACTATAGTATCTAATTTAAAGGAAGGGGATTTAGGTATATCATTTAAAAATATTAAGATAGACAATATTACTTTGCGTAACACCAATGATATGATTAGAAATCATGCAATAGAAAAAGTTGGAATTAAATTGAGAAATTATATGCAAAATATGAAAAGTTTATCGTTTTCTAATTATCAACATATACAAAAAGAATTATGATTATTTGCTACTACAGTACCCTTGTTATTAGAGAGGGTTATTTGGATGATGGATTGAATAATGCAAATATTTTTTGAAATAAAAAAGGTAAAAATTATATTGTATAATTAGTTATGTGAATCACTTTGATTAGTAGTCTAGTCTATATACACAACGAATAAAAATAATAATAATCAATATATAATGATTAGTAGCAAATAAATTATAAGGAGTATAAATGAGTAGAATTATTGTACAGCTGACAGATTCTAATTTTAAAGAAATAGTGCTCAATTCTGTCAATCAAGAAAGTAAGTTATTTTTAGTTGATTTTTGGGCCGAATGGTGTAATCCTTGTAAGGTGATGATACCTATTTTAGAAGATATAGCGGTTGAATTTGATGATATATTAAAAGTAGCAAAATTAAATATAGATGAAAATCCAGTAACTACTAAAAATTATGGAATTCGGAGTATTCCAACTTTGTTGTTAATTCGTCATGGAACGGTGTTGTCTACTAAAGTAGGATTATTATCCAAACAAAAATTACAGGAATTTTTAAAGATGTATAGATAAGTTGTGATTTTTTTAAAATTTTGTAATTTTTAAAAATATTTAATATGTTAGTAGACGTTTCTTTTCGATTACAGTAGAATAACTGTGTGTCGTTTATGATTAATTACAAATATTTAATTTTAATGGAATCAGGATGTATTAGTATAATTATAATAGTGAAAACAATGATCATATACTGTAATTAGAGAAGGTTTAACATGGATGTGTTCTAATATCGCGATGAGATTATTGGTGGTTTTTTATAAGTTTATGTTTCTGTGTAATCCGATAATAAATAAAATTTTGTGTTGGTCTATGTTTAGTGTTATTGGAAATGGGATGAGTTATTGAGGTTTGATTGTAAGGGAAATTATTAACATTATGTTTTACATGCACCTTATGTCTGTAAGGCCAACAGTATATATAATTCCAATTTAAGCATCCATAATTATGAATCTTACAAAATTAAAAAACATACCAGTCTCTGAGTTAGTGCATCTTGGAGAAGGCATGGGTCTGGAAAATTTAGCACGTATGCGTAAACAAGATATTATTTTTGCTATTTTTAAACAACATGCTAAAACTGGGGAAGATATTTTTGGTGATGGTGTCTTAGAAATATTGCAGGATGGTTTTGGATTTCTTAGGTCTAGTGATAGTTCTTATCTTGCTGGTCCAGATGACATTTATGTGTCTCCTAGTCAAATTCGTCGTTTTAACTTACGTACTGGAGATACTATTTCTGGTAAAATTAGACCTCCAAAAGAAGGTGAACGTTATTTTGCATTACTTAAAGTAAATGATGTGAATTATGATAAACCAGAAAATGCTCGTAGTAAGATTTTATTTGAAAATCTTACTCCATTACATGCTAATTCACGATTGCGTATGGAACGAGGCAATGGTTCTACGGAAGATTTGACCGCAAGAGTGTTGGATTTAGCATCACCTATTGGGCGTGGTCAGCGCGGATTAATTGTGGCGCCTCCTAAAGCTGGAAAAACTATACTTTTACAAAATATTGCACAAAGTATTAGTCATAATTATCCAGATTGTGTATTAATAGTACTTTTAATAGATGAACGTCCAGAAGAAGTTACCGAAATGCAACGTTTAGTGCATGGAGAGGTGATTGCATCTACCTTTGATGAACCAGCGTCTCGTCATGTGCAAGTATCTGAAATGGTTATTGAAAAAGCTAAACGACTTGTAGAACATAAAAAAGATGTTATTATTTTGTTAGATTCTATTACTCGATTGGCTAGAGCTTATAATACTATTGTGCCTTCATCTGGAAAAGTGTTAACAGGAGGAGTTGATGCAAATGCTTTGCATCGTCCGAAACGTTTTTTTGGGGCTGCTCGTAATATGGAAGAAGGAGGCAGTTTAACTATTATAGCTACTGCTTTAATAGATACTGGATCAAAAATGGATGAAGTAATTTATGAAGAATTCAAAGGTACTGGTAATATGGAATTACATTTGTCGAGAAAAATAGCTGAAAAGCGTGTTTTTCCAGCTATTGATTATAATCGATCTGGAACTAGAAAAGAGGAATTATTAACAACTCAAGATGAACTGCAAAAAATATGGATTTTACGCAAAATTATTCACCCAATGAGTGAAATTGATGCAATGGAGTTTATGATGAACAAATTATCTATGACTAAAACTAATGATGAATTCTTTGATATGATGAAACGTTGTTGATTTATTTTAGTATTATATTGTATTGCCTTATGCTATCAGTATACACTGATTTTTATCATATAATTATTTTGATTTTTTATAAGTTGAATATATAAATAATTTTAGAAATTATATAGTTAAGTGTTTTTAGTATCTTCATATGTCAGTAATAATTAATTCACTATTTATATGTATCAATGTTGACGATTATCTTCATTTTATTTTTTATATATGTTGTTAGTGATACAGCATATGATATTATTGAATAATTTTTATTTTTATAAGAATTATTATTGTATATTGTTTGTTTTACTGATACTTAATTAGTATTTTTTTATATAATAACAATTATTTGGTGATGAATTAAACATATTTTGGGGTTAACATAGGTCTAAATTAAATATATACGCTACATTAGCGTCCGTAGCTCAATTGGATAGAGCAGTACCCTCCGGAGGTGAAGGTTTCAGGTTCAAATCCTGTCGGACGCAGTGGATTTATTTTACATATGCTTATATATAAACAACAAACAATTAGAGTTGATCGATATGGTGATTGTAGCTCAGTCGGTAGAGCTCTGGATTGTGGTTCCAGAAGTCGTGGGTTCGAATCCCATCAATCACCCATTATTTTTATTAAAATAAGGAATTATAAGGATGATACAAAGCGAAGGTGGCGGAATTGGCAGACGCACTGATTTCAGGGGTTAGTGTCTTTATAAAGACGTGAGGGTTCAAACCCCTTCCTTCGCAATAGGAAGGTTCAGCATAATTATTATGTAGTAAATTGTTGGTTATATTGGAGTAATATATTTTTAAGTAGGGTATATATGATTGGAAGTTGATTGTATATGATGTATAAGAATCGGCGAGTGGCGTAGTTTGGTAGCGTTCCTGGTTTGGGACTAGGAGGTCGGAGGTTCAAATCCTCTCTCGCCGATTCTTATACATCATATAAGAATGATTATATACTATTATTTTACAGAATTTTCATGTGTATCTATTTATGTGTAGATGAAAATAATTATGTGAACAGATTGTTTTGTTGTACGTTATGAATTTTTGATTAAGACATGAGTGAGTACATCGTTATGTGCTGATTGTGCTATAATGATATTTTTCCAGCCTAGATATTTAGCTAATTTAGCTAAACGTGGGCTTACCACTACTAGTTTACATTGTATTAACCAAGATGTACGATAAAATTGAGGAACTAAATAATATAGTTGTTTCAGTATCTCTCCCGAGGTAACTACTACAGTTGTAATATTTAATTCTAATAATTTATGCGATTCTTCTTCCCCGTTATACTGTAACAGTTGTCTACGATAACATTCGCAGGATGAAACTAATACTCCTCTTTTTTCAAGAGTATCGTCTAGAATGGTGCGTCCATTATTACCTCTTAAAATCAGAGCACGTTTTCCATCACTATACATTAATTCAGGTAGTCGTAATAAATTTTCACTACTCGCTTGGCCTATGGGATATTTTACTAAAATTCCTGACAACTTATACATCTTGATACTAGTTGTATATCCAATAGCATAATATGATAATTTAGTAGGCCAAGATATTCCTACATTGAGTAACTGACGGTGAGCATATTTAATTGCGTGCTGTGATACAATACATAAAAAATCTCCTTTAGAAAGTAAATTTAATTGTTGTTCTAATGATGATAGTGTTTTTCCGGCAGAAAAATAAATTAATGGTAGATGATACGCGAATATGCCAAAAGAAAGCAACTTATTTACCAATTGTTCTCCATACGGAGATGGACGAGTGATTAAAATGTTCATGATTATTGTTGATGAATTAAATTTTGTTTGATTTCATAAATTTTTTGTTAAAATATGTTCTTTTTAAATCTAATTAATAAATCTTCAGCAAGAATGAAGCCTAATTTTTCAGCTTGATTTAAAGGTGCTCGTCCTTCAGTACGAATAATTTTACTGCCATCAGGTAATCCAATAAGCGCTCGTAACCATATTTGATCATCTTCAATTTCAGCATAACTAGCGATTGGTAATTGACAGTAACTTTCTAAATAAGTAGTAACAGCACGTTCTGCTGTAACACGTAATGAAGTTTCTTGATGATGTAAAGGTGATAATAATGATAAAATATCTGAGTCAGCTAAACGACATTCAATGGCTATGGCGCCTTGTCCCATAGCCGGTAATAGATCAGATGGATCAATATGAGCACGAATGTATTTATTTAGCTTCAATCGTTGTAATCCGGCTACAGCTAGAATTATTGCATCATATTGTCCGTATTGTAATTTTTTTAATCTAGTGTCTATGTTACCTCGCAAATTGCTGATTATTAAATCTGGGCGCTGTGCTCGTATTTGACATTGTCTGCGTAAACTGGATGTACCTATTATACTTCCAATAGGTAATGCATTGATATTAGAATATTTTAAACTAACAAAAGCGTCACGTGGGTCATTGCGTTTACATAGAATTGGAAGAATTAATTCTTTTGGTAAAGGAACTGTAATATCTTTCATAGAGTGAACAGCGATATCGGCACGAGAATCTACTAATGCATGTTCTAATTCTTTAATAAATGAACCTTTTTTAATTTTGTTGTTTGCATCAGTATTTATAAATTTATCTCCTGTTGTTATAAGAGGCATTAGTTCTATCTGTATAGTGGGATGGTAACGTTTTAGTTCGTTATAAACATATTGAGCCTGACAAATAGCCAGTCGGCTTTTTCGAGTAGCAATTCTTAAAATTTTAGTTTTCATCATTGTCATTAAGCTAGAACGTGTAATATATAAACATTAATTAATTGTAATATTTTTGTGTATAATTACGTATCAATATATCTATTATAAAAATTTTATAAAAATAAATAGATATGTACTAATGAATTGATTTGTAATGGTTTTTATGATTAAAATATTTATATAAAATAATTTGTAAATTATATATAATTTATTATATAAAACTATAATATTTAAATTTTAACAATTTAATATTAAAAAGTAGTTTAATACATAAATCATAAAAATATCGGAGCATATCATTACTTGAATGTTTTAATTTTATTTTTTTATGATTTATATTTTATATTATGTTTATTTTTATAAATATTTAGTAGTAAGGATGTTTTATGTATTATTATATTTTTAATAAAAATTAATGTAATTATGTATTGAACCATGTTTTTATTATTGATTAAGAATAAAAAATAACAAATCAAATAACTACAATATTACAGATTATGAATGTATTTTCATATAAATAAAATAATTTTATTATTTATTAGAAAATAATATGTAAATATTTACTATTTTAAAACGTCATCAGTTGTATTTAAATAATTTATAACAGATCTTCTTTATATGAAAATCACTGCATTCTTATTAAAAAAAATAGATTTTAATAAGCTTTAATAAATACATCTTTTTATTGATAATATGAAATGTAGAAATTTTATCATAATTTAATGAACGGAAAAAGATAATTTTAATTATGTGTTGATTATGATAATAAAATTTTGTAAAACAGAAATAATAATAAAAGAAGATAAATGTTATGCAATATTAAACTTATAATATGTTATCATGACTACATGTATGTGGCTATTATTGATTTTATTGTATTCGTAGCAAGAGATTTTTTTATCATAATAAAAACATTTTTTATTTTTATAATACGTAAATAATAATTACTATTTATTTTATTTTTTAAGTATAACTAATAATTACTATATTGTATTTAAATGTTCAAATAAAAATAAAGTCATAATAGTTAAATTTATGGAATATTAAAACGGTTTTTAAAGATTAGTATATGTATCTAATTTTATTTTCTAATATTATATGAGGAAGATATGCAATTTACAAAAATGAATGGTTTGGGTAATGACTTTGTAATTATAAATGGCGTAACACAAAGTATACATCTTACCTCTGAGGATATTAGATATTTATCGAATCGATATTATGGAATTGGATTTGATCAATTATTAATAGTAGAACCTCCTTACGATCCAAAAATAGATTTTCATTGTCGAATTTATAATGCGGATGGAACAGAAGTGAATCAATGCGGCAATGGTATTCGTTGTTTTGCTAAATTTGTTTACTTTAAAAAATTGACTAATAAACGAAATATTCATATTAGTACTCGTACTCATCGTATGGTGTTATCTATAATGGCTGATCACCGTATATCTGTTAATATGGGATCACCAATATTTGATCCGAAACTTATTCCATTTTATACACCACAATATCAAAAAATTTATATTTTATTTTTGCCTACACAAATAATACTGTGTGGTGTAGTATCTATGGGTAATCCGCATTGTATTATTTTAGTAGAAAAAATAGAAACCACTCACGTTACTTTATTAGGATCAGCATTAGAAGATCATCATTGTTTTCCAGAACGAGTTAATGTAAGTTTTATGAAAATTGTTAATCGTAATAATATCCAATTAAGGGTATATGAGCGCGGTGTAGGAGAAACTAAAGCTTGTGGAACTGCTGCCTGCGCAGCGGTCGCTGTAGGTATTCAGCAGGGGTTATTGTATGAATCAGTGGATGTAAATTTACCTGGAGGTACTTTGTTGGTAACTTGGAAAGGTACAAATAATCCGTTATATATGATCGGATCAACATCGTATGTGTATGATGGAAATATTAATTTATAAACAGATAATTATTAAATAATATAATAGATTTATATGTATATATTAATATAGGTGTGATTTATGTATTTTTACCGTGTATTAAATCCTTTTCATGCTATAACCTTAGATTTAGATAATACGTTATATAATAATTATCCTATCATGAATCAGGCTGAAGAGAAATCAGTATTATTTTTACAACAGTATCATCCCGCATTATCAAAAATTCGAATGAGAGATTATTATCAATCACGTAAAATACTTCGATTGATGGAACCAGATATTTATCATGATGTAAATTATTGGCGTTGGAGATCTTTGAAGGACACTTTATTACGGGCAGGGTTAACTAAAAATGAAGCACAATCAGGTGCTGATTCTGCTATGGAAATTATTATATATTGGCGTAATAAGATTGATGTACCTCTTAGTACTCATGAAACCTTATCAGCATTAAGTGCTAAATGGCCATTAATTGCAATTACTAATGGTAATGCAAATCTTATTTCTTGTGGATTACAACAATATTTTCAAGATGTACTACGTGCTGGCATCAATGGTCGTGCTAAGCCTTACAAGGATATGTATTATTTAGCTTCCAAGCGTTTTGGAATATCTTGTAAAAATATTTTACATGTAGGAGATGACTTGCAGACAGATGTGAGAGGAGCAATGTATGCTGGAATGCAAGCTTGTTGGATCAATCAATATAATAATTTAAGTCAATTTTGTTTAATTGATGCAAAATTATTACCACATTTGAAAATTTCAAAATTAACATCCTTAACATATTTGTTATGATTGTTGATATTTATGTTGATGATAAGTATCAATAATAAACATTTACTATATATATATATTGTAATATTTTATGAATGTTTATAGTGTGCTTGATACATTGAATGATAAACAACAAGAGGCGGTAACCTCTAATGATAAAAATATATTGGTGGTATCTGGAGCTGGTAGTGGAAAAACTCGAGTTTTAGTAAATCGTATTGTTTGGTTACAATTAGTAAAAAAATATGCACCATCCTCAATAATAGCGATTACTTTTACGAATAAAGCCGCTTCAGTAATGCGTGATCGTGTACAATCTTTAATTGGTATTCAAAAAAAAAATGATATATGGATTAGTACATTTCATGGATTAGCAAATCGTTTGTTACGTGTTCATTACGTGGATGCAAATTTACCAAAGGATTTTCAAATACTCGATCACGGCGATCAAATTCGACTTTTGAAACAGTTAATACGTTCACTTAACTTAAATGAGAATAAATATAGTGCACATCGAGCTATGCACTATATTAATATAAAAAAAAATAGAATTTCAGATATTCCTCCTCATAATATAAATATAAATCGTGATGCAATAGAAATGGTATGGTGTCAGATTTATCAGTCTTATAAAGATATATGTAATCGTTCTGGATTGGTAGATTTTAATGAATTATTAAAACGTGCATATATATTATGTTTAAATTATCCAAATATTTTACGTTATTATCAACAAAGATTTATTAATATTTTAGTAGATGAATTTCAAGATACTAATCAAGTTCAATATGCTTGGTTACGGCTATTATCAGGAAATAATAATAATTTAATGATTGTGGGGGATGATGATCAATCTATTTATGGTTGGAGAGGAGCGCAAGTAGAAAACTTTAGACGATTTTTAGAAGATTTTTCGCATGTACGGATTGTTATATTAGAGCAGAATTATCGTTCTACTAGTACTATCTTGAAAGCTGCTAATGCTCTTATTTGTAAAAATAACATGCGTTTAAAAAAAAATTTATGGACACTTGAAGATAAAGGGAATGCTATTTCCGTTTATTGTGCTGTTAATGTAGCAGATGAAGCTTTATTTGTAGCAAATAATCTAGTAAATTGGAGGGAAAGACATGGTGACTTGAATAAGTGTGCGGTTCTATATCGAAATAATTTTCAATCTCGTTTGATAGAAGAAATGTTATTAAAAAAAAAGATACCTTATCAAATATATGGAGGGATGCAATTTTTTGAGCGTAAAGAAATCAAGGATATTTTGGCTTATTTAAAATTTATAGTCAATCAAAGTAATGATACTGCTTATATGAGAATAATTAATACTCCTAATAGAGGGATTGGTCAAAGTACTGTAGAAATGATTAACACATACGCTAACTTAAATCATTTAAGTTTGTGGAACAGTAGTTTATATGTTTCAAACAAAAAGATCATTAAAGGCGGGCCTGCTATTGCTTTAAAAAAATTTATTACTTTAATAGATTCATTAAAAAAACAAATTTTAACTACAACATTGTCCTTACATGAACAAATTTGTTATATTATTAAGTCGGTTGGATTGCGGAGTATATATGATAAAAATATATCAGCACCAACATATCGTGAACGTATGCAAAATATTGAAGAGTTAATAGCAATGAGTAAGCAATATGATGATTCGTTAGAATCAACGATCAATATAAATCCATTACAACAGTTTTTATCATATATATCTGTAGAATTTGAAGGACACTCATCTGATGCATATTCGGATGCGGTGCAATTAATGACGCTGCATTCTGCAAAAGGATTAGAATTTTCTCAAGTGTTTATTATAGGATTAGAAGAGGGGATTTTTCCAAATTATATTTCTTTGACTAGTCAATCATTATTGGAAGAAGAGCGTAGATTGATGTATGTTGGCATCACACGTGCTATGCATAAATTAACAATTAGTTATTCAGAAACTCGTTACATCTATGGAAAAGAGAGGGTAGTTCAATCGCCATCTAGGTTTGTTAATGAATTACCAATAGATTGTTTAGAAATATGTTGATGTTGTTTACCAGAAATTAGTACTGATTATTGTATAAACTTATATTGCTATTTTAATTTTTCAGGTAGTTACTGCTCTAATTACATTAGATTATTATATAATATAGATATATTATTGTTTTTAAAAAAAAGAGATGTAAAATGCTAAAGATCATTTCATTCTACATATGATATGTGTGTTCTAATTTATGCAAATTGCATTTATAGTAATTAGAAAATAACTCATATTGGGTATGTAGTTAATCATTATAATAAATTATGTTTATTATTAAATAGATAAACACCTACGAATTATTTCGAATCATTATAGACAGTTTTATATTCAATGACAGTTGTCATAACTTTTTCTGTTATGTAATGTGTATTTATGAAATTATAGGCTTGAAAATAGTCAATTATTATTTAATTTTAATTATTATGATCTAATATATTTTAGTTTGTATCCGTTGAGGAAACAATGGTATATGTATAATATATTCCAATTTAAAAATAATCATTTATTTCGTGTTGATGAGAAAGATAAAATATCATTTTTAAATGATATTATTTGGGTTGATATAATAGATTCAAATGATGATGAATATAGTTTTATACAAAATGTATTGCTACACCAAAAAATGAAATTTTTTGAATTAAAAAATATTAACAAGATCGCACGTTTTTTTAGAGATAAAAATGGATTACATATTCGTTCTTTTTTCTTTTCATATGATGGCCAAAAAAAAATAAATAATTCCATTGTATCTTTTACCATTTATAATGGATGTCTCTTTACTTTACGTGAAGAAGAATTTCCAGTGTTCTGTAGGTATCAGCAATACTTGCATAATCATTTGTTAATTAATGGCAATCCTTATGAATTATTATTAAATTTGTTTGAAGTAAAGCTTGATGATTTAGCAAATAAGATAGAACATATTTATAATACTTTAGAAGCTTTAAGTTCTGTTATTATGAATGGAGACCAAATAGATGAATATGATCATGCTCTTTCTGATTTAGCTATATTAGAGAATATAGGTTGGAAAATTCGTGTTAATTTGTTAGATACTGAAAGAGCAATAAAATTTTTAATACGTAAAGTAAAATTATCTGTAGCACAACAAGAATACGCTAATGATATTTTAAGTGATATTACATTGTTATTACCGCATAATGAATATGTATTTCACCAAGTAAGTGTTTTAACTCAGTCAGCAATGGGTTTTATTAATATTGAGCAAAATAGAATTATAAAAATTTTTTCAGTTGTTTTTTTGCCTCCAACTTTAATAGCATCTAGTTACGGAATGAATTTTGAATTTATGCCGGAATTACAATGGTCGTTTGGTTATCCTAGCGCTATTATTTTAATGATTTTAGCAGGACTTGCTCCTTATATTTATTTTAAATATAAAAATTGGCTATGAAATTTAATAATTTGATTATATTATAATATGTAATTTTTTAAATAAATACTAATCGAGTACAGTTTAGATATTGAAAATATATTTTCTGTATATTTTGTAATTTAATATTACAGTAAAAATTAAATAAATTTAATATTTTGAGTCTTTTATGTGTGAATATATTTAATTGATCTATAAAAATAGTTATAAAAATTTTTTTATAGAATAAAAAAATCATTTTATATAGAAGTATAAAAAATAATGCAAAAAATTAGTGTAAGAAACAATATTTATTATGATACATCGATTTTTTTATTAATCATGTCATAATCATCGGTGTGTAATAATTATTATCGTGTATTTTAATAAAAGTAATAAGCGAGGTAATAAATGTTTCGCATCGTTGCGTCTGATTTAGATGGAACTCTGCTAACACCAGACTACCGATTAACATCTTTTACTAAAAAAATTCTGCAATTATTAACCAATCGAAATATTCATTTTGTTTTTGCTACTGGTCGGCATCATATAAACGTCATGAAAATACGTGAAAACTTGAAAATTGACTCTTATATGATTACTTCTAATGGAGCAAGAATACACAATTCTGATGGAAAATTAATTGCTTCTTATAATTTAGACACAGACATTGTTTCTGACTTATTATATATAGTACATCATGATGCTCAGATTATTACTAATGTTTTTTATAATGATAAGTTGTTGATGAATAAGTCAATATTACAGCCACGTTGGCTGACTAATGGAGCTAATTTTGATGTTTATCAAAAGAATACATTACCTTTAGATGGTATTTGTAAAGTATATTTTACTAGTAATAATTATCAGCGATTATTGTGTTTAGAAAAAGAATTAAACACGCGATGGGAGCATCGCGTGAATGTTAGTTTTTCGCTTCCTACATGTCTTGAGGTAATGCCAGAAGGGGTTTCTAAAGGGCACGCTTTAGAGAAAGTGGCTAAATTATTAGGATGTCAACTTAAAGATTGTATTTCATTTGGTGATGGCATGAACGATCAAGAAATGTTGTCGATGGCAGGAAAGGGGTGTATTATGAGTAATGCTCAACAACGTCTAAAAGATACGCTTCCATTATTGGAAATTATTGGTAGCAATAAATATGATGCCGTTTCCCACTATTTACAATGTATTTTTTTTCATAATTAATCTGAAATATTGTTAATAATAAATATTAATAATTATAATACTCACAATTAATCTATAAATATAATTTGATAACAAATAAATTTATTGAAGAATCATTGTTATTAACAAAAGACTAATATAAAAATCAATGATAGTACAAATTATAATTTTCTATGAAGGTTATTATTTTTTTTATGTACTTCACTACACTGAAAGTGTTTTTTATATTTTAATATAAATAATAAAAATTTATAATTTTTTATTTAATTTTTAAAAATGTAATGTTGTTGTGTGATGCATAGGAAACTATTAAAAATTAAGATATTCAAATATATTTATATAAAAAATAATAAATTTTTTAATATCATGCACATAAATAACTGTGCATTCCATCAAGTAACATTTGGGTAGAAATCATTACTAACAACAAACCCATTAATCTCTCTAATGCGCTGATACCTTTATTGCCTAATAGACGAGAAAATATATTAGATAACATTAAAATTAACATGGATAATCCCCAAGCAATAATTAATGCCAAAATTAAACAATTGATTTGCTGGGGATATTGATGAGATAACAATAATAATGTTGCTAAAATCGAAGGACCTGCAACTAAAGGGATAGCAAGTGGCACTAAAAAAGGTTCTTCTCCATCTGATAATCCCGTGTTATTTCCTTCTTCTGAAGGAAATATCATTTTTATAGCAATTAAAAACAACACAATACCTCCAGAAATTGAAACTGTTTCTGTATGTAGATTAAGAAATACTAAAATATGTTCACCAACAAATAAAAAACCTAACATTAATAATAAAGCAATTATCATCTCTCGAATTATTATAATTTGACGTCTTTTTGGTTCTAAGTCTTTTAGTATCGACATAAAAATCGGTAAATTTCCGATAGGATCCATAATTAAAAATAATAGAACTGTAGCTGATATCATTTCATTCATTATTATTTTCCTAGAAGTTATGTGTATTTTGTATACACTACACTTTTTATAAAGTAAATTATAAATATTGGTTATAAATATATTATATTATATCAACATATTTTTAATAAATGTTCAATATCTCATAATACTCGGAATACATATAATTTTTGATACACAGTGCTTAATAATAATTGAGAGATTGATAATGAAAAATATTGGGTTTGTTGGTTGGAGAGGTATGGTAGGTTCAGTGCTAATGAATCGTATGCAAGAAGAACATGATTTTGATTATTTTCATTCCACTTTTCTTTCTACATCTCAAGTAGGAGAAGATGCGCCAAATATTCGAGGGGTACAAGAATTATTTTTACAAGATGCTTATAATATTGAACTTCTTCATTCTTTAGATATTATTGTTACATGTCAGGGCAGTTCATATAGTAAAATTATTTACCCAAAACTAAGAAAAATTGGTTGGACAGGATATTGGATTGATAGCGCTTCGCTCTTAAGAATGAATGATGATGCGATTATTGTTTTGGATCCTGTGAATCAAGTATTTATAGAACAAAGTATAAATAATGGCATTAAAACTTTTGTAGGTGGTAATTGTACTGTAAGTTTAATGTTAATGTCTTTAGGTGGGCTATTTGCTCACAATTTGATCGAATGGGTTTTTTCCTCTACCTATCAAGCAGCTTCTGGATATGGAGCACGTGCTATGCGTGAGTTATTGATACAAATGGGTCAAGTGTACAATTTGGTAATTGATTTTTTAAAATCTCCTGTAATGGCTATTTTAGATATTGAACATATGATTACTAAATTTAGTAAAACTGATTCTTTATTAGTAGATTGTTTTAAAGTTCCCTTAGTAGGTAGTGTCATTCCGTGGATTGGTAATGATGCGTGTGATGGTCAAACTCAAGAAGAATGGAAAGGCCAATCAGAAACTAACAAAATTCTCAATACTTCTGAAATTATAACAGTGGATAGTTTATGTGTACGTGTTAGCTCATTACGTTGTCATAGTCAATCATTTGTCTTAAAACTTAAGAAAGATATTTGTCTGATGGAAATAGAAGAAATACTTCAATCTCATAATGAATGGGTAGAAGTAATACCAAATGATATTGTACAAACATTAGGAAGATTAACTCCTGTTATGGTATCTGGAACACTAAAGATACCTATTGGCCGGTTACGTAAATTGAATGTAAGTAATAAATACATTTCAGCTTTTAGCGTGGGTGATCAATTACTATGGGGAGCAGCTGAACCATTACGAAGAATAATACGTCAATTGGTATAAATCCACTTATTTTAAAAATTAGGCCGTATGCCGTGTGTAATATGAAAATTAAATAAAATAGTAAATTACATACTATTAAAAAACAAATATACTTAATACAATGAATGAAGTAAATTTACAATTACTGTATTATATGCTTGCAATATGAAACTAGTATTTAATAATAAGAATGCATTCCATGTTGATGTTGAGTAATATCTAGTACTCCTTTTAATTCTGGGAAAAGATTCTTCAAAGTGGTTTCGATTCCTTCTTTTATAGTATGGTGAGCCATTGCACAACCATTGCAACCTCCATAGAACTTAATAACAGCTAATAAATCTTCAGTAACGTGCATTAAAGATACGCTTCCTCCATGCATTTCCAGTTGTGGATTAATTTTAAATTGCAATATATGTCTTATTTGTTCTTCCAGAGTATTATTACTCATTTTATCTTCTGTGTTGTTGTACGCTTTAGTAGCGTTAGGAGCTTTAATAGTAAGTTGATCGCCTAGTTTATTAATCGCAACGTCAATGCATGCGTTTTCAAGAAAAGATATATATAATTTATCAATGTGGACATTAAAGCATTTAAATTTAATAACAATGTCATTGGGCTGAAATTTTTCTGGTGGACAAAAACGAACGCCGCATTCTGCATTAACTGTACCCGGATTTATTACAAAAATCCGTATTTGAGTGCCCTGTTTTTTATTTGCTAACAGCTTGGTAAAATGCTCTTGAGCAACAGAAGTTATATAAATCATTTATGCTACACACTAAATAATTAAATAATACAGTAATATATAATGTTAAAGTTTATACGTTTTCTTAAACTATTTAAATTATAGCGTACATCTATCTTCATGTATTTTATATATATATATTCGACATATAGTTTATATATATACTACGTAATATAATTTAAGTGCATTAATTACATGTACAAACTCTTTTAATATTATTATAAATAGATCTACTTTAAAATATAAAATAATATTAAGATATATGTCTATTGTATCAAAGTGATTTTCCATTAACAACTTTAATATATTATATTTTTAAAAAAATAAAAAATATTTAATAATTTGTAGTTGTAATATGAAAAAAGATAATAATCTTATTATTTATTGTACTATCATTGATAGATTTAAAATTTGAATGTTAACAGTAGCGCAAAAATTTATGGATAATTAAATTTATAAAATACTATGGATGCTCTTAAATATGAATTAATAAAAGTTTTAAACGCAGGTTAATGTTAAAATTTTTTGTTATCAGTTAAAATTTAAATAATATTTATGGGTATTAATGTTACGTATAACACAAAAATTTTTAACCATTATGTTTATAAAAAATAATACTTTTAATGACAATCATTAAGATATCAACGTATCATGAATTATATATATAAAATTTTCAGAACGTTGGTATGTTTATAAACATTCAGAATGGATACTTTATTGTTTTTTTACATATTTAATAAAGGTAACATATAAATCTTGAATTACATGGATTTATATGTCAATATATATATTGATAATTGAAAATTTATATTTAACTTATAGAATGGTATGGGATTTAATGTTGCTGATATTGATTATTGCGATAAATATCAGCTATTAAAATATTAAAAAATTTGTGATGTAATACTTTTTTTAAACAATCGTTGATTTTTTTATAACCACATGATATAATTATATCATATATTTAATAAATATTCTGGTTATTAATTCAAATAAAAAATTATTTTTAATAATAATAATAATTACAATAATAAGATAAGCATCTTTGCAAATCTTGTGTAATAGACATACTCTATAACGCTAATATAATTGTTGATTTAATGTGCACTAAATTTTAATCTGTACTTGTACTGGTTATTTTTCGTGTTCATTTAGCTATTATCGATATTTTGCGCTATAATAAGCATTATGTTCTGAATTGTATTCGGAATTTATATTACAATAAACGCATATCGTTATATATTAACAATTAGTAGCATTATTGTATTGATTGTATTATTCTACATAAGCATTTATATTTATAAAAATACAATGATATAATACTTCATATTTTTGTATTATGCATTAATAGATCAATGAGATCTTCACGTAAAGTGACGAAGTGTGTAAGATGGAGAAATCGTTTTCATATAAAAATATGTTAAAAAAGCATAATATTTTTTTAATTGGTCCTATGGGCGCTGGGAAAAGTACCATCGGGCGTCAATTAGCAAATCAATTAAATATGGAATTTTTTGATTCTGATCAAGAAATTGAGAATCGTACCGGAGCAAACATTAGTTGGGTCTTTGATGTGGAAGGGGAAGTTAGATTCCGTGATCGTGAAGAAAAAGTTATTGATGAGTTAACAAAAAAAAAGGATATTGTATTAGCGACTGGAGGAGGTTCTGTTAAATCTCGCATAACACGAAATAATCTTTCTGATCGTGGATTAGTAGTGTATTTAGAAACAACTGTTGACAAACAATTAATGCGAACGCAACATGACAAAAGACGTCCATTATTAAGGTCATCATCGACCTCAGGAAATATTCGGGAATTATTAGAAGTCTTAGCTAAAGAACGCAATCCGTTGTATGAAGAAATTTCAGATATAAGAATTTCCACTGATGAAAAAAATATTAGGATCGTTGTGAATAAAATTATAATTCTTCGTAACCAGAGTACTTCATGTGGCTCATTATTGTAAATTACCCGTTCACAACTTTAAAGTTTTCACAATTTTATTATGGAAAAAATTATTGTAAAATTACAGCAAAGAAGCTATCCAGTCATTATTTCAGAAAAATTGTTTGATGATGATTCATATTTTTGGCCTTTAAGCGTTGGTGATAAAGTAGTCTTTATCACCAACGATCGAGTAGCACCGATTTATTTAAATATATTATCTAACATACTAGATAATTTAGGTATGATTACTGATCAATTAATTTTACCAGATGGGGAAAAAAATAAATCTTTAATTACATTAAACACAATATTTAATAAATTGTTGCAGCAAAATTATGATCGCAGTACTGTACTTATTGCTCTTGGTGGGGGGGTCATTGGAGATATAACTGGATTTGCAGCTGCTATATATAAACGAGGGATACGCTTTATTCAAATTCCAACGACTTTGCTTGCACAAGTAGATGCGTCTATTGGTGGAAAAACTGGTATCAACCATATACTTGGTAAAAATATGATTGGAGCTTTTCATCAACCTATTGCGGTGATGATAAATTTAGATGTTTTGCATACGTTAACTATGAAAGAATTTTCTTCTGGATTAGCTGAAATAATTAAGTATGCTGTTTCTCTTGATTCCGATTTTTTTAGTTGGTTAGAATTTCATTTGGATGACTTATTGAATTTAAACTCGTCATCTTTAACATATTGTATTCGTCGTTGTTGTGAATTAAAAGCATCTGTAGTTTCAATTGATGAGTATGATCAAAAAGGCATTAGAAGTTCGTTGAATCTTGGACATACTTATGGTCATGCTATTGAATCATATTTAGGTTATACACGATGGTCTCATGGTGAAGCTGTAGCTGCGGGTATTATGCTGGCGGCAACCACTGCGTTGCGTTTGAATCAATTTAGTCATAATGATGTTAAACGTATAAAGTTATTATTAATGCGTGCTAATTTACCGATTCGAGGTCCAAAAGAAATGACACCAGGAAGTTATTTAGACTATATGATCCGTGATAAAAAGACAATATTAGGGCAAATTAATTTAGTTTTACCCGTTGCTATAGGACACGTAAAAACTTTTTTTAATGTAAATCATGAATTAATATTTTCTTCTATTGAAGATACTAATAATTAAATATTATATATTTGATAATTAACAAATTATTAAATTTTTAATGTGATGTGATGTTTGTGCGAATAAAAATGTATGAAGAATATTGTTGTTACAGGGAACTACTATTTTTAGTATTACTAAATACAGAGTGATATTTATTATATTTTTATTATTACTATTTTGAATTTTATATAGCATAACATACGATATTTAGTGGATACTAAATAAATCTGAAAATCATATATTAATTAATCTAAGGTTACAAATTATATAAAAATATAAATTTCTGTTGAAAAATATCTATCTTTATATATTCATATAATAAATCTTTTTGGGTAAAAATAGTAATATGATTGTCTCTTGAATTATATTATTATTTGATTTTAGTGCAATTAAAATTGATGAATACAAATTTTTTGAATTAATTGATATTTTAATAGTATTAACAGTTTTTATATGGAAATGATATGAAGCGTTTATTAATAGCTCCATCTATTTTGTCAGCTAATTTTGCTAAATTAGGAGAAGATGTTACTAATATTATATCTGCTGGGGCAGATTTATTGCATTTTGATGTTATGGATAATCATTATGTTCCTAATTTAAGCATGGGATCCATGGTATTACAGTCGTTACGTAGTTATGGTATTAGTATTCCTATTGACGTTCATTTGATGGCTAAGCCGATAGATCAATTAATATCAGATTTTGCTGCTGTTGGGGCAACTTATATTAGTTTTCATCCGGAAGCAACAGAACATATTGATAGATCATTGCAATTGATTAAAGAACACGGGTGTAAAGCAGGATTAGTTTTCAACCCTAGTACTACTCTTAATTATCTGGAATATGTGATACATAATATTGATGTGATTGTATTGATGTCGGTGAATCCTGGATTTAGTGGACAGTTATTTATTCCTGTAATTTTAAATAAGATACGTCAAGCACGTAAATTAATAGATGATACGAATCGTAATATTGATTTAGCGGTAGATGGAGGAATTAATGTGAACAACATACGGTCAATTCTGAAAGCTGGTGCAAATATATTTATTGTAGGATCAGCCATCTTTGAGTCTTCAAATTATTGCGAAGTTATGCATGTTTTTCGTTCTATTTTGTCAGATTGATAATACAAAGATATTTGATATTTTTTAAATAAAAAATTAAAAGAAATGTTTTATTTATTGTTACATAGTTATTTTGTTTGATTCAGATATTATTTAATGTAATAAAAAATTGCTTCATATATACATGTGAAGTGATATATTTTATATTCTATAAAATATTTTTTGTTGTAAGTCATGTCACTTGACATTGTCATATTTACATTGATATGTAATTGTCATTACATTACATGTAGCATAATAATGGTTTATTTGTTTTATCTTAAAAATTATGGAATATATTTATATGAATAAACCAATTGTATTTAGTGGAGTTCAACCGTCAGGTGCACTTACTATTGGTAATTACATTGGAGCGATACGTCATTGGGTAAAAATGCAATATGATTATCAATGTATGTATTGCATAGTGGATTTGCATTCAGTTACAAATCGTAGCAATTTACATCAATTACATAAAACATCGTTAGATACAGTAGCATTATATTTGGCATGTGGTATTGACCCAAATAATACTACTATATTTATTCAGTCCCATGTCCCAGAACACAGTCAATTACAATGGTTATTAAATTGTTACACGTATTTTGGAGAGTTGAATCGCATGACCCAATTTAAAGAAAAACTAGTACAACACAAGGAGAATGTTAACATTGGATTATTTAATTATCCAGTATTGATGGCATCAGATATTTTGTTATATCAAACGAATTTAGTTCCAGTAGGTTCTGATCAAAAGCAACATTTGGAATTAACACGTAATATTGCCAAACGCTTTAATTATACATATGGTACAATTTTTGTTGTGCCAGAAGTATCGATACCTGTATGTGGTTCTCGTATCATGTCCTTGCTAGAGCCAAATAAAAAAATGTCTAAATCAGATTATAATTCTGACAATTTTATTGCTCTTTTAGATGATATTAAAGTAGTATCAAAAAAGATTAAACATGCTATTACTGATACTGATCAACCTCCAATAATTAAGTATGATCCTATTAATAAACCTGGTATTTCTAATTTATTAGATATTTTTTCTGGAATAAATGAACAACCTATTTCATATTTAGAGGAAATTTTTAAAGAAAAAACATATTCTCAATTAAAAAATGAACTTGTGCAATCAATGTCATCGGTTTTGATAAAACTGCAGGATCGTTATTATGCTGAACGCTCTAATGAAGATAGATTACGTTATATATTACATATAGGGGCAAAAAAAGCACAAAAACAAGCTAGCATTACTTTAAGAAAAGTGCATCAAGCGATAGGACTTCTTAGTGATTAATAATTGAGTTTAATATTATGATATTAATTATAACCGTATGTATGTAGATGTATAAATAATAAAAATAAAATATTTTTTAAATCTATCATTGAACGTTATACTACTATAGATACTATTATAGTATATTGCCTATACATTATATATATTGTAGAGTATAGGAAAATTGATCATTTATAGTAATTTAGATATTTAAATATAATAAAAACTCATACTATAAATAACTATAATTATATTTAATTATAACATTGTACTTATATAAAAAGAGTTACGCATTTGAAGTTTTCATGGTCTTGTTACTTAACAAATATATGTATAAATATGTTTATAATCATCGTATTAAATTTTTTGCTAACGCTTGATGAAAAATTATTTTAAAAAACTATTTTTTAGTGTACTTACATAATCAGTTAATAATTGCGTTTGATCATCAATCATAATGAACAAAATTCTTATTATCGATAACTATGATTCTTTCACTTGGAATCTTTATCAATACTTTCGAGAAATGGGTGGTATGGTGGAAGTTAGAAGACACGATGCTGTTAATATCACAGATATTGAACGATTGTCTCCTGAGCGTTTAGTAATTTCTCCTGGACCTGGGACCCCAGATAATGCAGGTATTTCTTTAGATGCAATTTGTTATTTTCATAGTAGGATACCTATTCTTGGAGTATGTCTTGGGCATCAAGCTATAGCTCAATTTTTTGGAGCTAAATTAAAATGTGCGAGAGACATAATGCATGGTAAAACTTCTTTAATACACCATAATGCAAGTGGAATATTTAATAAATTAACACAACCTTTAAATGTAGTTAGATATCATTCTTTAGTGATTGATGGAAGCACTATTCCAGCATGTTTAGAAATAACTGCATGGAGTGCATGCAGTGATGAGTATAGTGAAATCATGGGGATTCGTCATTGTAAGTTAGCTATAGAAGGCGTGCAATTTCATCCAGAAAGTATATTAAGCGAACAAGGATACCAAATGTTAGCTAATTTCATGAATTATTAATTTTTAAAATTTAATAAATTTGTTGGGGTAAAATATAAATATTATGTAGATATAGTAATATAAGTTTAATATATATATATATTTTTAATATATAAAAATTATAGTTCCTATAACAATAAGGTTGTTGGTAAGTACTGTGACATATTTTTGATAGTTATATGTTGTTGTATTAATATTTAAATATTATCTTGGATGAGATTTCATAATAAGATCAATGGTAACCTAAATCTTAATTTTTAATATTATTTATTTTAAAAAATATATGATAAAAAAATATTTTTCAATGCAATTATATATATGTATTTTTTAATTGATTTTTTTAGTGTTTCTAATAAAATCATTGATTAAATAATATTAAAATTTTTATTTGTTTTTTTTGTTTATGTAATAGTAAATATGAAATGTATGAAAAATAATAGCATTTTTTATTGTTTATATCTCGTATGATAATTATATGTATGTATTGTATTTTTATAACATGATTTACACATAAATTTATATATTAGTTTTTTTATAAGAGAAGATACATGATATATTAAATAGTATGTTTTATTTAGGATAAATAATAGTAATTATAACTCAATTCAAAACGTATGATGCTCTATATGTTATATGTGAAACAACATATACACAATATTTTAAGCAGTTGTATGTGTTATTTATAATTATTTTTTACCAAAAAATATAATATTTTTAAATTATTTATGTTATACATAAATACTAATATATTATATATATAATATATTCGAATATTTTCAAACTAATTCTTATACATGTATTTATTTATTAAAATTTAATTTATTATGTAGTTTACATGAATTAAATTAGTTATAGAGATCATGTTAGAATTTAATTTTGAAACAGTTTAAGAATTGGATATTGATAAATTATGTCGATTTTTCATTAATAGTATAGTCATATATATAACATCTCATTTATGTCCTTTTATAAAAAAATTATTATGTAAGTTTAATGATGATTTATATAATATTTTACAATAAAATAATTAATTAAAAGTAAAAATTTTTTAATTTTCAGTTAACATAGAAATATGGAAGTGAATAATTTTTTAATATATATTTTATGAGATTTCATTTTTTAATTCTAGATTGTTGCAATCGCAATGATTTATGTAATATATAGATATTGTCTATTGTGTCAAAATCATCAATATTATAGTGAATGTTCTTAGATGTTTTGTCTATTATTGTGTGAACTTTAAAACTTTTTATAGATCTAATATATTAAATAGTTAGTTTAATTATAAAAAATTATATAGATTATATATGCTTAAACAGCAATAATTTACAATATACTATAATTACGTAAAATAGAAACTGTTGTTATGGAAGGGTAAAAATTATGAAATCTTTGTTTGTGAAATTTATTTTATTCATTTTTATTGTTTCTCTTGCTCTTACTGGTATTATTTGTTAATTTAAAAAGGTGTCAAAACCATTGAAAAATTTAGATATGATTTTTTTTTCAATTAGAAAACTGTATGTGTTTCATATATTAACTATAAATTTTAACTATTTATAGGATTGAAATATCACTCTTCTTATAGAGAAGTATAATTTTTTAAAATATGTTATTTCTATTTTAGTTATCTTAAACAATACAATATAATATTATAACAAAGGAATGTTATATTCTGTTATATTATGTAATAAAATAATTTTATTATACGGTGACTGATGTTACTCTTTTTTATATGTAATAATGAAAATTGTTTAATGTTAATTTATTAGAATGTATTTTAAAAAAAAATTATATGTTTTGGTTATGTATTATATTTAGAAGATGCTACATTTTATATCAAATTTAGTAGATAATAGTGCTGTGTCTGCAATTATTATCGAACATATAATTAGTAATAATATAATAGCGGTCTTTATTTGAGTTAAGAGGTACTATTTAAATAGTGTGATATTAGATATGGTTTATTTCATACAAAAAGATTGGAGATTGTATCAATGACAACAATCAATCAACTTGTTCGTAATGCACGTCTTACAAAAATTGTCAAAAGTAATGTGCCAGCGTTGGAGTCTTGTCCACAAAAAAGAGGAGTGTGTGTACGTGTATATACTACTACTCCAAAGAAACCGAATTCTGCGTTGAGAAAGGTGTGTCGTGTTCGTTTGACTAATGGATTAGAAGTTACTTCTTATATCGGAGGGGAAGGTCATAACTTACAGGAGCATGCTTCAATTTTAATCAGAGGGGGTCGTGTTAAAGACTTACCAGGTGTTAGATACCATGTTGTGCGTGGAGCCCTTGATTGTGCAGGAGTTAATTCTCGCAAGCAAAGTCGTTCCAAATATGGAACAAAAAAATTAAAATAATAATATGCTAAGAAATAAAAAGTATGATGTTTTTATTTTTGATTTAATTATATTTTTAAATATAAAGCGGGGTACTACTAGTTTTAGATATAGTAATTTTAATGCTTATTTTTAAATAAAGAATTAATTGGTAAAAGAGGGTTATAATTCATGCCACGTCGTCGCATAGTTATGAAGCGTAATGTTTTTCCAGATCCAAAATTTGGCTCTAATCTTTTGGCGAAATTTATCAATATTTTGATGTTAAACGGAAAAAAATCTGTAGCAGAAACTATAGTATACTCTGCTTTGGATATGCTATTAAAACAATCTAATAAAGATTGTTTGGAAACATTCGAGATAGCTTTAAATAATGTACGTCCAGTTGTAGAAGTAAAATCTAGACGTGTTGGTGGTTCTACTTATCAAGTACCAGTAGAAGTGCGTCTTGCTCGTAGAAATACTCTCGCTATGCGGTGGATAATTGAAGCTGCTCGGAAAAGAAATGATAAATCTATGGAATTACGTTTAGCCAATGAGTTTTTAGATGCGATAGAAGGTAAAGGATATGCTGTTAAAAAACGTGAAGAAATACACCGTATTGCAGAGTCTAATAAAGCTTTTGCTCATTATCGTTGGTAACACGGTTTTATTTGGGATGGTGGATAGTATTCAATTTTTTAAAATTTTTAATGATTGCTGAATTATTAAGTAATTGTGCATTTAAATATATTTGAATGTTGTTAAAAGAGTATTATGGAAACATAATAGATATCTTTTATTTAAATTATAATAATATTATTGAGGATATTAATGGCTCGTGTAACACCGATCGTACGGTATCGTAACATTGGAATCAGTGCGCATATTGACGCTGGAAAAACTACTACTACCGAACGTATTTTATTTTATACAGGTGTGAATCATAAAATTGGAGAAGTACATACTGGTTCTGCAACTATGGATTGGATGGAACAAGAGCAGGAACGGGGAATAACAATTACTTCTGCAGCTACTACTTGTTTTTGGTCAGGCATGGCCAATCAATTTGAACCACATCGCATTAATATTATAGATACTCCTGGACACGTGGATTTTACTATTGAAGTAGAACGGTCTATGCGTATTCTTGACGGTGTAGTAATGATTTATTGTGCTGTAGGAGGCGTACAACCTCAATCTGAAACAGTATGGCGGCAAGCAAATAAATATAAGGTACCACGTATTGCATTTATAAATAAAATGGATCGAATAGGTGCAGATTATCTACGAGTTGTAAAACAATTAAAAACTAGGTTATTTGCTAATCCTGTTCCTATCCAATTAGCTGTAGGTTCAGAAGATAAATTTACTGGAATTGTCGACTTGATTAAGATGAAAGAAATTCGTTGGAACGAAACAGATCAAGGTGTTACTTTTTCTTACAGTGAAATACCTGATAATTTAATAGAACTATCAAATATATGGCGTAAACACTTAATAGAGTCTGCTGTTGAAGAGTCTGAGGAGTTAATGGATAAATATTTGTCTAATAGTAATGCACTAACAGAACAAGAGATTAAACAAGCGTTGCGTCAGAGAGTATTAAGTAATGAAATTGTGTTAGTGACGTGTGGATCCGCTTTTAAAAACAAAGGGGTGCAGGCGATGTTGGATGCGGTTGTAGAGTATTTACCATCGCCAAGTGATGTAACATCTATTACGGGTGTATTAAAGGATGGATCTATTCAGGTTAAACGTCACGCTAAAGATAATGAACCATTTTCAGCTTTAGCATTTAAAATAGCTGCTGATCCATTTGTGGGAAATTTAACTTTTTTTAGAGTATACTCAGGTGTTGTAAACTCTGGAGATAGTGTTTTGAATCCTGTAAAAGAAAAACGTGAACGATTTGGTCGGATAGTACAAATGCATGCAAATAAACGGGAAGAAATTAAAGCTGTTTATGCAGGCGATATTGCTGCAGCTATCGGTTTAAAAGATGTTGATACTGGAGATACTTTATGTGATCCATCCTCTCCGATTATTCTCGAACGTATGGAATTTCCAGAACCAGTTATTTCTGTGATGGTTGAAGCTAAAACTAAATCAGATCAAGAGAAAATGGGTGTAGCTTTAAATCGTTTAGCACAAGAGGATCCATCATTTCGTGTATGGATTGATAAAGATTCCGGACAAACGATTATTGCCGGGATGGGTGAATTACATTTAGAAATTCTTGTAGAACGTATGAGAAGGGAATTTAATGTTGAAGCGAATGTAGGAAAACCTCAGGTTGCTTATCGTGAAACTATCCGTACTAGTGTAAAGCAAGAGGGTAAATATATTCGTCAATCAGGAGGTAGGGGACAATTCGGGCATGTTTGGTTACGTATTGAACCGATGTATCCTCATGAAGAGGGTTATAAATTTTTAAATGAAATTGTAGGAGGAGTTGTACCTAAGGAGTATATACCTGCTGTGGATAAAGGTATACAGGAACAAATAAGTAACGGTATTCTCGCTGGGTATCCGATTGTAGATATTTGTGTGGCTATTTTTGATGGTTCTTATCACGAAGTTGATTCTTCAGAAATAGCGTTTAAAATAGCAGGATCCATAGCATTTAAAGAAGGGTTCATGAAGGCTCATCCTGTGTTGTTAGAACCTATTATGAATGTAGAAATTGAAACACCTGAGGATTATATGGGGGATGTTATTGCAGATTTAAATCGTCGCCGCGGGACAATTAGTGATTTAGAAGATTCTACTATTGGTGGAAAGATAGTTTTTGCTCAGGTTCCTTTATCTGAAATGTTTGGTTATGCTACTGGCTTGCGTTCAAAAACTCAAGGACGTGCTTCTTATTCTATGGAATTTTTAAAATATAATGAAGTACCCAACAATATAGCGCAAATTATTATAAATTCTCGTAAATCAAGTAATAACAAATAATATTTAGGTTAAAATATTTTTAAAAAATGGTAAAAAGACCTAAGGAGTTTAGAGGTGTCCAAAGAAAAATTTAAACGTGTCAAGCCACATATTAATGTAGGAACCATTGGTCATGTAGATCACGGGAAAACTACTTTAACTGCTGCTATAACTACTGTTTTATCTAAATATTATGGTGGTTCTGCTCGGGCTTTCGATCAAATTGATAATGCTCCAGAGGAAAAAGCACGAGGAATTACTATAAATACTTCTCATGTTGAATATGATACTTTACATCGACATTATGCTCATGTTGATTGTCCTGGGCATGCTGATTATGTAAAAAACATGATAACTGGAGCTGCGCAAATGGATGGTGCAATTTTGGTAGTCGCTGCTACTGATGGACCTATGCCGCAAACTCGTGAGCATATTTTATTAGCTAGACAAGTAGGAGTACCCCATATCATTGTGTTTATGAATAAGTGTGATATGGTGAATGACGAAGAGTTATTAGAATTGGTTGAAATGGAAATGAGAGAATTATTATCTCAATATGACTTTTCAGGAGAAAATACACCAATTATTCGTGGATCTGCTTTAAAAGCATTGGAAAATGATGAAGTATGGTCTAATAAAATTTTAGAATTATCAGATGTGTTAGATAATTATATTCCAGAGCCTAAACGTGCAGTGGATCAACCGTTTTTATTACCTATTGAAGATGTGTTTTCCATTTCTGGGCGTGGTACTGTTGTGACAGGCCGTATTGAACGTGGTGTTATCAAAATAGGAGAAGAAATAGAAATTGTCGGTATAAAAGATACAATAAAAACCACATGTACTGGAGTAGAAATGTTTAGAAAATTATTGGACGAAGGACGTGCTGGAGAAAATGTTGGTGTTTTATTACGTGGTACTAAACGAGATGAGGTAGAACGCGGCCAGGTATTGTCTAAACCTGGATATATCAAACCGTATTCTCATTTTGAGTCAGAAGTGTATATTTTAAATAAAGATGAAGGAGGAAGGCATACACCGTTTTTTAAGGGTTATCGCCCTCAATTTTATTTCCGTACTACAGATGTTACTGGTACTATTGAATTACCGGAAGGGGTGGAGATGGTAATGCCTGGCGATAATATTAGAATGGTTGTGAACTTAATTGCTCCGATAGCTATGAATGATGGGTTGCGTTTTGCTATTAGAGAAGGTGGTCGCACTATAGGGGCTGGCATTGTGTCCAAAATTATATCCTGATTGTATAAATGTTTATAAGTATAATTATATAAAAAATACATTTATAAAGATGTACTAGTGTGTTTATATGCAAATAAAAAATGAAAATAAAAAAAATATATATATATTAGAGATAGTTAAATGGATTAGTATTATAGGATTACTTGTAATTTCTATTGTTGGAAATTATTTATATCGTGATGTTAATGTTTTAGTTCGGAGTATAGTGGTTTTTATTATTATTGCTGTTGCTATGTATATTGTGTTAATTACTAAAATAGGAAAAATAATAGTTATATTTGGAAATGAATCACGTACTGAGTTGAAAAAAGTGGTGTGGCCTACTTATAGGGATGGATTAAATACTACTCTAATTGTGATAGGAGCCACTACAATTATGTCATTGTTATTATGGGGATTAGATACTATTTTAGTTCATGTTGTATCATTTGGGTTAAGGTTATAATATGGCTGATACTGTTAAGAAACGTTGGTATGTTATTCAGGCATTTTCTGGATTTGAGAATCGTGTGGCTCATTCTTTACGTGAACATATTAAATTACGTAATATGGGCACAATGTTTGGTGATATTATGGTGCCAACGGAAGAAGTAGTTGAAATGAGAGCTGGTCAACGTAGAAAAAGTGAACGTAAATTTTTTCCTGGTTATGTGTTAGTCCAAATGATAATGAATGATTCTAGTTGGCATTTAGTAAAAAGTATTCCGCGTGTTATGGGATTTGTTGGAGGAACGTGTGATAAACCTGCTCCTATCGGAGACAAGGAAGTTGATGCTATCGTTTATAGATTACAGCAAATAGGAGATAAACCTCGTCCTAAAACATTGTTTGAACCTGGTGAACTTATTAGAGTCAGTGATGGGCCTTTTTCTGATTTTAATGCTGTAGTAGAAGAAGTAGATTATGAAAAAAATCGGTTAAAAGTATCAGTGTCTATTTTTGGTCGAGCTACTCCTGTAGAGTTGGATTTTTCTCAAGTTGAAAAATCTTAGTTGTATATTTTTTGAGAAAATTATGTATTTATGTATTTAAGCATATACGATTAAAAGTTAATTATTTTTGTGGTTGTAATTATTATGTAAAGTATCAAAATAAAATCTGAAATGTTATTGATTATTATTTGTTAGGATAATGAATATGGTGACAAAAAAGGTAAAAGCGTGTATTAAACTGCAAATTTCTGCTGGAGCTGCTAATCCTAGCCCTCCTGTTGGACCTGCTTTAGGTCAACAAGGTGTGAATATCATGGAATTTTGTAAAGCATTTAATACTAATACCGCGACACTTGAAACAGGGCTGCCAATACCAGTTGTTATTACTGTGTATAATGATCGTTCTTTTTCCTTTGTTACTAAAACTCCTCCTGCTTCAATATTGTTAAAGAAAGCTGCAAATATTTCATCTGGATCTGGAAAACCAAATATAATAAACATTGGTAAAATATCGCGTGATCAAATTTATGAGATCGCAAAAATTAAAGCTATTGATATGACAGGTGCTAATATAGAATCGGTATCACGTTCTATTATAGGTACAGCTCGTTCTATAGGCCTCGAAGTGGAAGATTAATTGAGATATGATTAAGAAGTTAAGTAAAAGAATGCGTATGATAAAAAATTATGCAGATATATCTGTGCAATACAATGTGTTGGATGGATTAGAATTGTTAAAAAAAATGAAAAGAGTTAAGTTTGTTGAAAGTGTTGATATAGCTATCAATTTAGGAATTGATGCGCGTAAATCTGATCAACACGTACGTAGTAACGTGATTTTGCCACATGGTATTGGACGTGATATTTACGTTGCTGTTTTTACTCAAGGTTCTAATATAGTATTAGCTAAAAATGCGGGAGCTGATTTAGTTGGTTTAGAAGATTTATATGATCAAATAAAAAAGGAAAAATATCGTTTAGATGTGGTTATTGCATCTCCTGACGTCATGCATGTAGTAAGTAAATTAGGTCCTATTTTGGGGCCGAAAGGTTTAATGCCTAATATTAAAATGGGTACTATATCTCATGATATAGCAGAATCGGTTAAAAATTTTAAATTAGGAAAAATACGTTATAAAAATGATAAAAATGGTATTATTCATGCTACTATTGGAAAAATTGATTTTGATACTATACAACTCAAGGAAAATTTGGAAGCTTTAATAGTATCTTTAAGACAAGCTAAACCAGTTTTATATAAAGGAACGTATATCAAAAAAGTAACTATTTCTACTACTATGAGTAGATCGATAACTATTGATCAAAGTAGTTTATGTGTTACAATCAACTAATTTTAATTGATTTAATTGGCATGTTCTTTATATAATTTGTGATTAGTTTAATATGGATTAAACTGGGGTGTTTATTATTTTATTTTTGGTATGTTAATATAAATTTTGTAATTTTTAATGACAATAATATACTATAATCTATGGTAAATTTTAAAAAAAATTTAATCACATTGTTATGTAAAAACAATAGGGTTGATTTATATAGTAGATATATATAGTTGGAATTTAACGCGTTTAATTATCATGTGTTTGTTATGTAGTTTAAGTAGTAGATAGCAGTAAACATTAATAAAGAAGTATCTTTTATAATATAATATGAAAAATTGAAATTAAACATATTTATACAATTATTGTATGCTTTAGGCGTGTTATAGTTGTCGTGTTGCATATATATAAATTTAAATTACAAATCGGTGTTATTAATGGCATTAAGCCTTCAAAAAAAAGAAAAAATTGTCTTTAAAATGCGAGAAATAGCTCAAAAAGCTGTATCTACTGTGGTAGCATCTTTAGATGGTGTTGCTGTTAATGATATCACCAAATTAAGAAAGGCAGCACGCGATCTTGGTGTGTGTGTGTACGTTGTTAGAAATACATTAATGCGGAGAGTAATTGAACATACACCTTTGGCGTGTTTAGAAAAGTTTTTGACAGGACAAAACATTATTGCATTTTCTGTACATCAACCTCGTGATTCTGCGTGTGTTTTTGTGAATTTTTCTAAAAGTAATGAATGTTTTAAAATAAAAGGTGCAGTTTTTGAAGATAGATTAATTCCCGCATCAAAAATAAATTTCTTATCTAATTTACTTAATCGTAAGGAAGCGATTTTTAGATTAATGACGGTTATGAAAATAAGTAGTATAGGAAATTTAATACGAATTTTATACATATTTTCTAATCAAAAACATTAAATGATAATTTATTAAAAATATTATGGATGTTTTTTAATAAATAGTGCTTTGATTATGTGATATTTTTTAATATTTTATATTTTTGGAGATTTTTATGTCTCTTACAAAAGAACAAATTTTAGATGCTATTTCCAATATGTCTGTTATGGAAATAGTACGGTTAACTTCTATGATGGAAGAAAAATTTGGAGTTCCCGCTATTTCATCTACTACTGTTGAGCCTGATACATCAGAGGCAATTATAAAAGAAGAGCAAACCGAATTTAATGTTTTTTTAACTGCTATTGGTAATAATAAAATTCCTGTGATTAAAACTGTGCGCAGTATTACTGGTTTAGGGTTAAAAGAAGCAAAAGAATTAGTGGAATCTGCTCCTGTTATTTTAAAAGAATCAATAAGTAAAGATGACGCTGAAATTCTAAAAAAAACTTTGGAAACAGTAGGTGCCTCTGTCGAAATTAAATGAAGATAAATTAATAATATAATTTCTTATTGGTTTATTGGTTTATTGGTTTATTGATTATGGGGTTTTCATACCATTTTATGTATAGAATGCGATGTTTAGTGCACAGTGAATGAATTATGGCATTGCAATATTTTAGTATATTAAAAATAAAAGTATGTGAACGCTTTATGTATCTGAATTTAAGTTAATAGATAGTAAACTATACAACTATGCTACTGTATAACAGTAGCCAACTTATTTATTTGGAAATGATAGTCCATATTAATTAATTGAGGAACTGTATGGTATATTCTTGTACTGAAAAGAAACGCATTCGTAAAGATTTTGGAAAACGTCCTCAAGTATTGGATATTCCGTATCTTCTTGCTATTCAGCTAGATTCTTTTCAAAAATTTATCAAAAAAGATCCAGAAGGACAATATGGATTAGAAGCAGCTTTTAGATCTATTTTTCCCATTAAAAGCTATAATGGCAATGCTGAACTACAATATATAAACTATCAATTAGGAGAACCTGCATTTGATGTAAAAGAATGTCAGACACGTGGTGCCACTTTTTCTGCGCCTTTACGTGTGCGTTTATGTTTAATTGTTTATGAACGGGATGGATTGGACAGTGTAGTTAAAAATACTAAGGAACAAGAAGTATACATGGGTGAAATTCCACTCATGACGAATAATGGTACTTTTGTGATTAATGGTATTGAACGAGTGATTGTTTCTCAGTTACACAGGAGCCCTGGTGTATTTTTCGATAGTGATAAAGGTAAAACACATTCATCTGGTAAAGTATTGTACAATGCACGTATTATTCCATATCGTGGATCTTGGTTAGATTTTGAATTTGATTTAAAAGATAATCTATTTGTTCGAATTGATAGGAGAAGAAAGTTACCAGTAACAGTAATGTTACGCGCCTTAAATTATACTACTGATCAAATTTTAAATATGTTTTTTAATAAAGTAGTATACGAAATCCAGAATAATATATTATATATGCATTTGGTGCCTGAAAGATTACGTGGTGAAACAACATCTTTTGATATTGTTGTTAATGATGTGATATATGTAAAAAAGGGATGTCGTGTTACAGCCAAACATATTAATCAATTAAAAAAAGATAATATTTCAAAGATTGAAGTACCCAAAGATTATATAATTGGTAAGGTTGTTATAAAAGATTATTTTAATAAAAATACAAACATACCTATTGTTACAGCTAATACAGAAATATCTGAGGATATATTGCATAATTTAATTCAATCAGGCTATAATTTTATAGAAACGTTGTTTAGTAATGATTTAGATTACGGTAATTATATATCTGAAACTTTGCGTATTGACACAACTACTAATCGATTTGATGCATTGGTAGAAATTTATCGTGTGATGCGCCCTGGGGAGCCTCCTACTAAAGAAGCCGCTGAATATTTATTTGAAAATTTGTTTTTCTTAGAAGAGCGTTACGATTTATCTGCTGTAGGAAGAATGAAATTTAATAGTTCATTACAACGAGTACACATAGAAGGTGTCGGAGTATTAAAAAAAGATGATATTGTTGATGTGATAAAAAAATTGATTGATATTAGAAACGGTAAAGGAGAAGTAGATGATATTGATCACTTGGGAAATCGACGTATTCGTTCTGTGGGTGAAATGGCAGAAAATCAATTTAGAATTGGATTAGTTAGGGTAGAACGTGCGGTAAAAGAACGATTATCTTTAAGTGATTTAGATATACTGACTCCTCAAGATTTAATTAATGCTAAACCTATTTCAGCTGCAATAAGAGAATTTTTTACTTCTAGTCAATTATCTCAATTTATGGATCAAAATAATCCATTGTCAGAAATTACTCATAAACGTCGTATATCTGCTTTAGGACCAGGAGGTTTAACTAGAGAACGTGCAGGATTTGAAGTACGTGATGTCCATCCTACACATTATGGTCGAGTTTGTCCAATAGAAACGCCAGAAGGACCAAATATAGGTTTAATTAATTCATTATCTGTATATGCTCGAGCTAATGAGTATGGATTTTTAGAGACTCCATATCGTAAAGTTCAAAATAGTGTTGTTAGTAACGACATTCATTATTTATCTGCAATTGAAGAGGGTAATTTTGTTATTGCCCAAGCAAATACAAATTTGAATTCAAAAGGGGAATTTATTGATGATTTAGTAACTTGTAGAAATAAAGGAGAATCTGGTCTTTTTAAAAAAGATCAAGTTGACTACATGGATGTTTCTACGCAACAAATAGTTTCCGTTGCTGCTTCATTAATTCCTTTTCTTGAGCATGATGATGCTAATCGCGCTCTCATGGGCGCAAACATGCAACGTCAAGCTGTTCCTGTCTTATGTAGTGAAAAACCATTAGTAGGTACTGGAATGGAACGTGCTGTGGCTATAGATTCCGGTGTTACTGTAGTAGCTAAACGTGGTGGTATCGTGAAATATGTAGATGCATCACGTATTGTGATACATGTCAATCAAGTTGAAATACATACTGAAGGGTCAGGTATTGATATTTATCGTTTAACAAAATATATTCGATCTAATCAAAATACTTGTATTAATCAACGACCTTGTGTGTCTTTAGAGGAATTAGTAGAACATGGAGATGTTATAGCAGATGGTCCATCTACTGATTTAGGAGAATTAGCTTTAGGTCAAAATATGCGCATAGCCTTTATGCCTTGGAATGGATATAATTTTGAAGATTCGATGTTAGTATCAGAACGTGTGGTACAAGAAGATATATTTACAAGTATACATATTCAAGAATTAACTTGTGTCTCTCGTGATACTAAATTGGGATCTGAAGAAATTACAGCTGATATTCCAAATGTAGGAGAAACAGCTTTATCTAAATTAGATGAATCTGGAATTATTTATATTGGGGCAGAAGTGATTGGAGGAGATATTCTTGTTGGAAAAGTTACACCCAAAGGAGAAACTCAATTAACACCAGAAGAAAAATTACTACGTGCTATTTTTGGTGAAAAAGCCTCTGATGTGAAAGATTCATCTTTGCGTGTTCCTAATGGAGTATGTGGAACTGTAATTGATGTACAAATATTTACTAGAGATGGCATTAACAAAGATAAACGTTCGTTAATAATTGAATCTTTAAAATTAGAGCAAGTTCAAAAAGATTTAAGTGAAGAATTACAAATTTTTGAATCAGCTTTATTTGAGCGTGTCTATGATATATTGATTGCTAGTGGATTTGAAAAAAAGAAATTGTTTGAAATTACCCGTAACTCTTGGTTTAACCTGGTATTATCAGATGCAGATAAACAACATCAATTATCTCAGTTAACTAAACAGTACTTCGATTTAAAACGTATATTTGAAAAAAAAACAGAAATTCAATATCGTAAAATTACTCAAGGAGATGAATTAGCTCCTGGTATATTAAAAATAGTTAAAGTATATTTAGCTGTAAAACGCCAGATCCAACCTGGTGACAAAATGGCAGGTCGACATGGAAATAAAGGAGTAATTTCTAAGATTAATCCTATTGAAGATATGCCGTACGATCAACACGGTGTACCGGTAGATATAGTGCTTAATCCTCTTGGAGTACCGTCTCGAATGAATATTGGCCAAATTTTAGAAACCCATCTTGGTATGGCAGCAAAAGGTATTGGAGATAAAATAAATTTCATGCTGCAACAACATAAAGAAGCAAATCAATTAAGAAAGTTTATTCAACAAGCATATAATTTAGGAGAAGGATCACGTCAACGTGTTGATCTTAGTAAATTTTCGGACGTAGAAATACTACAGTTAGCTAATAATTTAAAAAAAGGCATGCCTATTGCTACTCCAGTATTCGATGGTGCTACAGAAAAGGAAATTAAAGACCTTTTACAATTATCTGGTTTACCTACTTCTGGTCAGATTACATTATTTGATGGATGTACAGGAGAAGTATTCGAAAGACAAGTTACTGTAGGTTATATGTATATGTTGAAATTAAATCATCTAGTAGATGATAAAATGCATGCACGTTCTACTGGATCCTATAGTTTAGTGACTCAACAACCGTTAGGCGGAAAAGCTCAATTTGGTGGTCAACGTTTTGGTGAAATGGAAGTATGGGCGTTAGAAGCGTATGGTGCATCATATACTTTGCAAGAAATGTTAACTGTAAAATCAGATGATGTAAATGGACGTACTAAAATGTATAAAAATATTGTTGATGGAAATCATACAATGGAACCTGGGATGCCTGAGTCTTTTAATGTATTATTAAAAGAAATTCGTTCTTTGGCAATTAATATTGAACTAGAAGATTAATATTTTTAAGTGATATATATATATGAATATATTGTATTTAATTATATAGTATTTATGTATGCAACAGGTATAACTCTAATAAAGGCTCTTCTGTGAAAGATTTACTTAGATTTTTTAATATACAACAACATACGCAAATAGAAGAATTTAATGCTATTAAAATTGCACTTGCTTCTCCAGACATGATTAGATCTTGGTCTTTTGGTGAAGTAAAAAAACCAGAAACTATTAATTATCGTACTTTTAAACCTGAACGAGATGGTTTGTTTTGCGCACGCATTTTTGGGCCTATTAAAGATTATGAGTGCTTGTGTGGTAAATATAAGCGTCTAAAACATCGTGGGGTGGTTTGTGAGAAATGTGGAGTAGAAGTAACGCAAAGCAAAGTAAGACGTGAACGTATGGGACATATTGAATTGGCATCTCCTACTGCTCATATTTGGTTTCTGAAATCTTTACCATCACGTATTGGTTTATTATTGGATATGCCGTTACGTGATATAGAACGTGTTTTATATTTTGAATCTTATGTGGTCGTTGAAAGTGGCATGACTAATCTTGAATGCCGTCAGATATTAACTGAAGAAGAGTATTTAGATGCATTGGAGGAATTTGGAGATGAATTTGAAGCCAAAATGGGAGCTGAAGCTATTCAAATTTTATTAAAAAATATAAATTTAAAAAATGAATGCGAATTCTTACGGGAAATATTAGAAGACAGTAATTCTGAGACCAAACGTAAAAAAATAACAAAACGTATAAAATTAATTGAATCATTTATTTATTCTGAAAATAAGCCTGAATGGATGATATTAAATGTATTGCCAGTGTTACCTCCAGATTTAAGACCATTAGTTCCTTTAGATGGAGGACGTTTTGCTACTTCTGATTTAAACGATTTGTATCGTCGTGTTATTAATAGAAATAACAGATTAAAACGGTTACTAGATTTATCTGCTCCAGACATTATAGTACGTAATGAAAAAAGAATGCTGCAAGAGGCGGTAGATGCTTTATTAGATAATGGGCGTAGAGGTCGTGCAATTACTGGTTCCAATAAACGTCCTTTGAAATCTTTAGCTGATATGATTAAAGGTAAACAAGGTAGATTTCGTCAGAATCTTTTAGGAAAACGTGTTGATTATTCTGGTCGTTCAGTGATTACTGTTGGGCCATATTTAAAATTGCACCAATGTGGATTACCTAAAAAAATGGCGTTAGAATTATTTAAACCATTTATTTATGGAAAATTAGAGCTGCAAGGATTTGCTAGTACTATTAAAGCCGCTAAAAAAATGGTAGATCGAGAAGAATCTGTGGTATGGGATATCCTGGATAATGTAATTAGAGAGCATCCAGTTATGTTAAATCGTGCTCCTACATTACATAGATTAGGAATTCAAGCTTTTGAACCGGTATTAGTAGAAGGAAAAGCTATTCAATTGCATCCATTAGTTTGCGCTGCTTATAACGCTGATTTTGATGGAGATCAAATGGCAGTGCATGTACCGTTAACTTTAGAGGCCCAATTAGAAGCTAGGGCTTTAATGATGTCCACCAATAATATTTTATCTCCTGCTAATGGAGAGCCTATTATTGTACCATCACAAGATGTGGTATTAGGTTTGTATTATATGACTCGTGAACGTGCAAATTCTAAAGGTGAGGGGATGATATTAACTGGCCCAAAAGAAGCGGAATATCTGTATCGTTTAGGTGTGGCTGAGTTACATGCTCGTATTAAAATACGTATTACTGAATATGAATATGATAAAAATGGAGAGTGCCTAGAAAAAAGGAATCTTGTAAATAGTACAATAGGACGTGCTATATTTTGGATGATCGTTCCTAAAGGGTTGCCATTTATATTGGTTAACCAAGTATTAGGGAAGAAAGCTATATCTACAATGTTGAATAGTTGCTATCGTTTGCTAGGATTAAAAGCTACTGTTATCTTAGCTGATCAAATTATGTATACTGGTTTTGCGTATGCTGCTCGTTCTGGAGCTTCTGTTGGTATTGATGATATGATTATTCCTGTAAAAAAAGCTGATATAATCGATGAAGCAGAATCTGAGGTAGCTGAAATACAGGAACAATTCCAAACCGGATTAGTGACAGCTGGAGAACGTTATAATAAGGTTATTGACATTTGGGCCGCGGCTAACGAACGTGTTGCTCAAGCAATGATGGATAATTTAGCCACTGAAACAGTGATGAATAGAAATGGACAATTAGAAACTCAGGCGTCATTCAATAATATTTTTATGATGGCAGATTCTGGGGCTCGTGGATCGGCAGCACAAATCCGACAACTTGCTGGTATGCGTGGTTTAATGGCAAAACCAGATGGATCAATTATTGAGACACCTATCACTGCAAATTTTAGGGAAGGACTAAATGTATTACAGTATTTTATTTCTACACATGGAGCGCGTAAAGGATTAGCTGATACTGCTTTAAAAACAGCTAATTCTGGTTATTTAACACGTCGTTTAGTAGATGTAGCACAAGACTTAGTAATTACACAAGATGATTGTAATACATTTTATGGTATCGTAATGAGTCCTGTTATTGAAGGCGGAGATGTAAAAGAACCATTGCGAGAACGTGTATTAGGTAGAGTTTTGGCGGAAGATATCTTAGAGTCTAATGAAAATAATAAAGTATTAATTGCGCGTAATACTTTATTAGATGAATACTGGTGTGATATTTTAGATGAACATTCAGTTGATACTGTCAAAGTACGATCTGTTGTAACTTGTGATACTGATTTTGGTGTATGTTCTAAATGTTATGGTAGAGATTTGGCTCGAGGTCAACTTGTAAATAAAGGGGAAGCGGTTGGTGTTATTGCCGCTCAATCTATTGGAGAGCCAGGTACTCAATTAACTATGCGTACTTTTCATATTGGTGGAGCAGCCTCTCGCTCTGTTTTAGAATCAAGTATTCAAGTTAAAAATAAGGGTACTATTAATTTTAAAAATATAAAATCTGTGATAAATGGAGAAGGAAAATTAGTAGTTACATCTCGTAATACTGAGTTAAAAATTGTTGACCAATTTTTTCGAACTAAAGAGAGCTATAAAGTACCTTATGGAGCTATAATAACTAAGAGAAATGGTGAAGAAGTAACTCACGGAGAAATAGTAGCTTATTGGGATCCACATACTATGCCGGTGATTGCGGAGGTAAGTGGATTTATTCGATTCATTGACATGATAGATGGACAGAGTATTTTTAAACAAACGGATGAACTCACAGGATTAACCTCTATTGTGATATTAGATACTTCTGAGCGTGTGAGTGGAGCTAAAGATTTAAGACCTACATTAAAAATAGTAGATGTTAATGGTTATGATATTTTTATTCCAGGGACAGATGTTCCTGTCCAATATTTTTTACCTGGTAAAAGTGTTATTCAATTAGTTGATGGATCCAGAATTATTTCTGGAGATGTATTGGCGAGATTATCGCATGAAAGTAGTGGTACTAAAGATATTACTGGTGGTTTACCTCGTGTTGCTGATCTTTTTGAAGCACGTCGCCCAAAGGAATCAGCAATTTTAGCGGAAATTAGTGGGATAGTTTCTTTTGGAAAGGAAACTAAAGGTAAACGTCGTTTAATGATATCTCCCATGGACGATTGTGGTGATGTTTATGAGGAAATGATTCCAAAATGGCGTCACCTTAATGTTTTCGAAGGTGAATACGTAGATCGTGGAGATGTTATTTCTGATGGCCCGGAATCTCCGCATGATATTTTAAGATTACGTGGAGTACATGCAGTAACTCGTTATATTGTAAATGAAGTACAAGATGTTTATCGTTTACAGGGAGTAAGAATTAATGATAAACATATTGAAGTTATTGTACGTCAAATGTTACGAAAAGCTACTGTGATTCGATCAGGAAGTTCTGATTTTTTAGTAGGTGAACAGGTAGAATATTCACGTATTAAAATTGCCAATAGAAAACTAGAAAATGAAGGAAAAGTCAAGGTAAGTTTTATACGTAATTTATTAGGTATCACTAAGGCATCATTAGCCACTGAGTCATTTATTTCTGCGGCGTCTTTTCAGGAAACAACTCGTGTATTAACAGAATCATCTGTAGCTGGAAAGAGAGATGAGTTGCGTGGTCTGAAAGAAAATGTTATAGTTGGTAGATTGATTCCGGCTGGAACGGGTTATTCTTATCATCAGGAACGTATGTGTCGTCGTCATGTTAGTAATAAAAGTGAAACAGAACAACAATCTATAAAAACAAATATTTCTGTTCAAATTACAGCGGATGAAGCATCAGCAAATTTAACTGAATTATTAAATGCAACTCCTTTAAAATAAATTTATGTTAGGTTGTCTATTGGAATCATTATGTTTTGCATTTAATATGGTATATTATTATATGATTTGATACAGAGTGATTTGACTTATATTTTATATATATATTTTCATATTTGAAAGTTTCAAGAGATACTATAATTGTATTAAAAATTTTTATTTTTTATAAAAAAACACAATGAGCCTAAGTACATTAAAAATATAGTCAAATACAGTATAAATATAAAAAAGGAACTAATAACTGTTTTACTGCATTATTTATCGTTTATTAATGATATGAACTGTGATTTTTAATCAAATATGATATTTGAATTAATGAGAATTCTTTATTATTTTTTGTGAATGTTCATTGTTTGGTTACTAAAACGTTTCTATTTATATGTTTCTCAGGGGATATGTAACAATTTTTAAATAATTAATGCCTAAAATGTCGGATATGTGTAAAAATCATCGCAATACCATATTGGTTAGCAGTATTAATGATTTCCTGATCTCGAATAGATCCTCCTGGCTGTATGATGCAATTAATCCCCTTTTCTGATGCGATATGTATCGCATCAGAAAAGGGGAAAAAAGCATCAGATGCCATCACTGATCCTTTCATATTCAATGTACATTGTTGTTTTTTGAAAGAGGTAGCTATTTTTACTGCATGTACTCGATTCATTTGCCCGGTTCCGATGCCAGTAGTTTGATGATTTTTAGCGCAAACAATTGCATTAGATTTGACAAATTTAACTATTTTCCAACAGAATAGTGCATCTTTCATAGCTTCTTTTGTTGGCTGGCAAGTAGTAACTATTTCTAAGTATTTTGAATTCATCATAATATCGTAATCTTGTACTAATAATCCACCATTAACTCGTTTACAATCTATATCTGATATTCTTGGGGACCACATACCACACTGTAGTATTCGTATATCTTTTTTAATAGATAAAATATTGAGACAATCTTGATTAATATTTGGGGCAATAATTGCTTCTACAAATTGTTGTTTAATAATGGCTTGAGCTGTATCTTTATCTAAAGATCGATTAAAAGCAATGATTCCTCCGAATGCAGAAATAGGATCTGCTTGATAAGCTTTAGCATACGCGGAACTAATAGTATCAGATGTAGCTACGCCACATGGATTAGTGTGTTTTACAATTACACAGGTTGGTGCGTTGAACATTTTTACACATTCTAAAGCTGTGTCCATATCTATAACATTGTTATAAGATAATGGTTTTCCTTGTAATTGTTGAGCAGAAGCAATAGTTCCTGTGTGTTTCGTATATGTATCTACATAAAACGCTGCTCGTTGATGTGGATTTTCTCCATAACGCATGTCTTGTTTTTTTATAAATTTAAGATTCATAAAGGTTAAATTTTTAGGAAAATAATGATGAACTTGAGTATTATTGTGATTATTAGTAATGGATGTGTTGTAATTATTTTTTAATTGATGATTAAAATAATCAGAAATGGCATTATCATATTCAGTAACATATTGAAATGCTTTTGCAGCTAAATAAAAACGAGTTTTGAAACTGAGTAATCCGTTGCAACGATTGATTTCATCTAAAATTTTTTTATAGTTATTATTGTTGACTACAATGGCTACATTTTTATAATTTTTTGCAGCTGCTCTCACCATACTTGGGCCACTGATATCGATATATTCTAATATTTCTTCTTGAGAGTATTTTTTGTTTTTTATAAGCTCAGAAGTAAATGAGTAAAAATTCACCACTACCATATCAATTGGTTGAATATTATATTGATGCATGACAGTATCATCTAATCCTCTTCTACCAAGAATTCCGGCGTATATTTTGTGATGTAATGTTTTGATTCGTCCGTTCATTATTTCAGGTAGTTTGGTATAATCGGAAATTTTACGTACTGGTAGTCCAGCATCAGATAATATTCGAGCTGTACCCTCAGTTGATAATAATTCAATACCCCGTTGGACTAATGATTGAGCAAATTCTAAAACATTGGATTTGTCAAATACACTAATTAGTACACGACGAATTAACAATGATGATTGTGTCATAATGTCCTCATAATAATAATTAAACTACGATATTTATGCAGTGTAGCAAATATTACATATGGTAACATAATTATAATATTGTTATATATCATTTTTTAAGATGTAAAATTATTTATCATCATTGCATAATTATGAAAATATAATTAAATATTTTGAAATAAAACTATCAAATTATAGAAATGGTATAAATACTATTGACATCAGATCAAATCAATGATAATGATATATTTGTTTTACTGTAGAATAGTATGAGTTTATATAGTTGAGTAACATAGTTCTTTAACAAATTGGATTCTTTAGATAATTTATGTGGGCACTTAGGCAAGTATAAGATGTAGTATAATATTGTTTATAAAAAATGAAGAAAATGATTGAATGGTAGTGAGATATAAAAATTAATCGTTTATTTTTTATAAATGGAAACTGATTTAAATTGAAGAGTTTGATCATGGCTCAGATTGAACGCTGACGGTAAGCTTAACACATGCAAGTCGAGCGGCAACAGAGACCAGCATTCTATGCTGGTCTGACTGGCGAGCGGCAAACGGGTGAGTAAAGTCTGGGGATCTGCCTGATGGAGGGGGATAACTATTGGAAACGATAGCTAATACCGCATAAAGTCGTTTAAGACCAAAGTAGGGGACTTTCCTTTATAAAGGAAGGAGGGCCTTATACCATCGGATGAACCCAGATAGGATTAGCTAGTAGGTGGGGTAATGGCCCACCTAGGCTGCGATCCTTAGCTGGTCTGAGAGGACGATCAGCCACACTGGAACTGAGACACGGTCCAGACTCCTACGGGAGGCAGCAGTGGGGAATATTGCACAATGGGGGAAACCCTGATGCAGCTATACCGTGTGTGTGAAGAAGGCCTTCGGGTTGTAAAGCACTTTCAATGGGGAAGAATTTAATATTGCTAATATCAATATTAATTGACGTTACCCATGTAAGAAGCACCGGCTAACTCCGTGCCAGCAGCCGCGGTAATACGGAGGGTGCGAGCGTTAATCGGAATTACTGGGCGTAAAGAGTACGTAGGTGGTTTGTTAAGTCAGATGTGAAATCCCTGAGCTTAACTTAGGAACTGCATTTGAAACTGGCAAGCTAGAGTTTCGTAGAGGGGGGTAGAATTCCAGGTGTAGCGGTGAAATGCGTAGAGATCTGGAGGAATACCAGTGGCGAAGGCGACCCCCTGGACGAAAACTGACACTCAGGTACGAAAGCATGGGGAGCAAACAGGATTAGATACCCTGGTAGTCCATGCCGTAAACGATGTCGATTTGAAGGTTGTAGACTTTGATCTGTGACTTTCGGAGCTAACGCGTTAAATCGACCGCCTGGGGAGTACGACCGCAAGGTTAAAACTCAAATGAATTGACGGGGGCCCGCACAAGCGGTGGAGCATGTGGTTTAATTCGATGCAACACGAAGAACCTTACCTACTCTTGACATCCAAAGAATTACATAGAAATATGTGAGTGCCTTCGGGAACTTTGAGACAGGTGCTGCATGGCTGTCGTCAGCTCGTGTTGTGAAATGTTGGGTTAAGTCCCGCAACGAGCGCAACCCTTATCCTTTGTTGCCAACGAGTGAAGTCGGGAACTCAAAGGAGACTGCCGGTGATAAACCGGAGGAAGGTGAGGATGACGTCAAGTCATCATGGCCCTTATGAGTAGGGCTACAAACGTGCTACAATGGCGTATACAAAGAGAAGCAAACTCGCGAGAGCAAGCAAACCTCACAAAGTACGTCTTAGTCCGGATTGGAGTCTGCAACTCGACTCCATGAAGTCGGAATCGCTAGTAATCGTGGATCAGAATGTCACGGTGAATACGTTCCCGGGCCTTGTACACACCGCCCGTCACACCATGGAAGTGGGTTGCAAAAGAAGCAAGTAGTTTAACCTTCGGGAGGGCACTTACCACTTTGTGATTCATGACTGGGGTGAAGTCGTAACAAGGTAACCGTAGGGGAACCTGCGGTTGGATCACCTCCTTACTTATCAAATAATATGAGCACAGTGCCCACATAAATTGTCTAACATGTTTTTGGACGATTAAAATATTATTGTTGTATTTATAAATACCAAGTTTTAATTTTTTTGTTACTAGAGAGCTTGGTCCCCTTCGTCTAGAGGTCTAGGACACTGCCCTTTCACGGCGGCAACAGGGGTTCGAAGCCCCTAGGGGACATTATGAGTGTAGGGTTTTATAGTGGTAATTTATTATTATATTTATAAATGAAAATTTGGTATTTTTGTTCTTTAACAATCAGGAAAAAACTTAAAATCATATTTTAGTAGTGTTGGTATAAACGTTATACTATATGTATTTATTTATAAGTATAAGTTTTATAATTTTATATCTCTAAAAAATATGATTTGATAACGGTTTTATTTATATATGTGTAAAGTGATCAATATAAATGTAAATTATGTTATTATGAAATATAATAAAGATTAGTGTTGTTATGTTTTAAATATGTATAATTTATATAATAAAAAATTAGAAATCTGAGGATTGCGAAGTTAAGTAATTTAAGCGTACACGGTGGATGCCTTGGCAGTCAAAGGCGATGAAGGACGTGCTGATCTGCGAAAAGTATCGGTGAGCTGATGTGAAGCGTTTTAACCGGTAATTTCCGAATGGGGAAACCTAATGCAATTTAAATTGTGCATTATCATTCAGTAAATTCATAGCTGAATGAAGCAAACCAGAGGAACTGAAACATCTTAGTACTCTGAGGAATAAAAATCAATTTGAGATTCCCTTAGTAGTGGCGAGCGAACAGGGATCAGCCCAGAATTATGTAATATTTCTAATATATTAGGAGAATAATTTGGAAAAATTAGCAGTATAGAGTGATAGCCTCGTATCTGAAAATATATTAGTTATAATGATTCAAAGAGTAGGGCGAGACACGTGATATCTTGTCTGAAGATGGGGGGACCATCCTCCAAGGCTAAATACTCTTGACTGACCGATAGTGAACCAGTACCGTGAGGGAAAGGCGAAAAGAACCCCGGTGAGGGGAGTGAAATAGAACCTGAAACCGTGTACGTACAAGCAGTAGGAGCGTAAATTATTGTTTATTGCGTGACTGCGTACCTTTTGTATAATGGGTCAGCGACTTATATTCTGTAGCAAGGTTAACTCTGAATAAGGGAGCCGTAGGGAAACCGAGTCTTAACTGGGCGTTAAGTTGCAGGATATAGACCCGAAACCCGGTGATCTAACCATGAACAGGTTGAAGGTTAGGTAACACTAACTGGAGGACCGAACCGACTAATGTTGAAAAATTAGCGGATGATTTGTGGTTAGGGGTGAAAGGCCAATCAAACCGGGAGATAGCTGGTTCTCCCCGAAAGCTATTTAGGTAGCGCCTCGTAAATTCATCTTTGGGGGTAGAGCACTGTTTCGACTAAGGGTCCATCCCAGACTACCAAATCGATGCAAACTACGAATACCAAAGAATGTTATTACGGGAGACACACGGCGGGTGCTAACATTCGTCGTGGAGAGGGAAACAACCCAGATCGCCAGCTAAGGTCCCTAAGTCATGATTAAGTGGGAAACGATGTGAGAAGGCTTAGACAGCCAGGATGTTGGCTTAGAAGCAGCCATCATTTAAAGAAAGCGTAATAGCTCACTGGTCGAGTCGGCTTGCGCGGAAGATGTAACGGGGCTAAATCATGCACCGAAGCTGCGGCAATAAATATTTTATGATTAGATATTTTTTTGAGTTTATAAAAATTTTAAGCATAAAAATTTATTGGGTAGGGGAGCGTTCTGTAAGCCTGAGAAGGTGTGTTGTAAAGCATGCTGGAGGTATCAGAAGTGCGAATGCTGACATAAGTAACGATAAAGCAGGTGAAAAACCTGCTCGCCGAAAAACTAAGGGTTCCTGTCCAACGTTAATCGGGGCAGGGTAAGTCGACCCCTAAGGTGAGGCCAATAGGCGTAGCTGATGGAAAACAGGTTAATATTCCTGTACTAGATGTAATTGCGATGGGGTAACGAAGAAAGCTAGGTTCGCCGAGGATCGGTAGTCTCGGTTTAAGCGTGTAAGCGGAAAGATCTGGGAAAACCATTCTTTCTTACGCCGAGGCGTAATGACTAGCCATATTCATGGCAAAGGAATTGATGCTATGCTTCCAGGAAAAACCTCTAAGCTTCAGATTATATCTAATCGTACCATAAACCGACACAGGTGGTTAGGTAGAGAATACTCAGGCGCTTGAGAGAACTCGGGTGAAGGAACTAGGCAAAATAGTGCCGTAACTTCGGGAGAAGGCACGCTGGCATGTAAGTGAAAGAACAACTAAATGTTGCTTTTGGAGCTGAAACCAGTCGAAGATACCAGCTGGCTGCAACTGTTTATTAAAAACACAGCACTGTGCAAACACGAAAGTGGACGTATACGGTGTGACGCCTGCCCGGTGCCGGAAGGTTAATTGAGAGGGTTATCTTGTTTTGAAAAAAGAAAAGCTCTTGATCGAAGCCTCGGTAAACGGCGGCCGTAACTATAACGGTCCTAAGGTAGCGAAATTCCTTGTCGGGTAAGTTCCGACCTGCACGAATGGCGTAATGATGGCCAGACTGTCTCCACCCGAGACTCAGTGAAATTGAATTCGCCGTGAAGATGCGGCGTACCCGCGGCAAGACGGAAAGACCCCGTGAACCTTTACTATAGCTTGATACTGAATATTAAATCTTGATGTGTAGGATAGGTGGGAGGCGACGAAGTAAAAGCGCTAGCTTTTATAGAGCCATCCTTGAAATACCACCCTTTAATATTTGATGTTCTAACTTAGATCCGTTATCCGGATTAAGGACAGTGTCTGGTAGGTAGTTTGACTGGGGCGGTCTCCTCCCAAAGAGTAACGGAGGAGCACAAAGGTTAGCTAATCACGGTTGGACATCGTGAGGTTAGTGCAAAGGCATAAGCTAGCTTAACTGCGAGAATGACAATTCGAGCAGATGCGAAAGCAGGTCTTAGTGATCCGGTGGTTCTGTATGGAAAGGCCATCGCTCAACGGATAAAAGGTACTCCGGGGATAACAGGCTAATACCGCCCAAGAGTTCATATCGACGGCGGTGTTTGGCACCTCGATGTCGGCTCATCACATCCTGGGGCTGCAGTAGGTCCCAAGGGTATGGCTGTTCGCCATTTAAAGTGGTACGCGAGCTGGGTTTAGAACGTCGTGAGACAGTTCGGTCCCTATCTGCCGTGGGCGTTGGAAGATTGAGAGGGGCTGCTCCTAGTACGAGAGGACCGGAGTGGACGCACCACTGGTGTTCGGGTTGTCATGCCAATGGCATTGCCCGGTAGCTATGTGCGGAAAAGATAACCGCTGAAAGCATCTAAGCGGGAAGCTTGCCTCAAGATGAGTCTTCCCTGAGGATTAATAAAGTCCTCCTGAAGGGACGTTAAAGACGATGACGTTGATAGGTCGGGTGTGTAAGCGTTGTGAGGCGTTAAGCTAACCGATACTAATGACCCGTGAGAACTTAACTTCGCAATACCTGAGATTTTTAAATAGTGGAATTATATATATGAATTTTTTAGAAATATAAAGATAAGAAATACATATCTTTTTGTTTATTATAAAATACGAATAATTAACCGATCAAATCTAATTTTATGCATTCTGTAAAGTAATTGTCTTACCCTTGTGGGGTAATCAGATATTTGTTGCAATGATGCGTAATGTGTAATGATGTTTGTATGTGTACGAATATTATTTAATTCTTTGTTCTTTTGCTGAAGCAATGCTTTGCATGGATCATGTATAAGTAAGGCATTTTCTAGATCGAATCTTATAGCTCTAAGATTTAAATTATTTCCTGTAAGTAACTGCCACTCATCATCTATCCAAATACCTTTAACGTGATATCCATTATTGCCTTCTCTCCACATACGTACGGTTAATTGTTTATTATCAATGTATTTTTGCAACTTTTTTAAAAAATAACGTAAATTTAATTCATATAAATATGGCAAAGAACTCATTAATGTAAATGGCTGATGTGCAGGAACATAAAAATCATTAGCAATTTTGTCTCCTACAATAATTTCCATTTTTATGCCTTGATTCAACAGACAAATGAAGGTACGAATCAACGCATTAGAAATATTAAAATAAGGTGTACACAATATAATTTTATTTTTTGTTGAACAAATCAAATGGTAAATTGTTTGATTGAGTGTGCTATTTTTACCCAAACCAACTAATGGAGCAATTGCTAATTCGTTAAATTCGGCATTGCCATGATAACAATAACAAATCTTTCGTAAATTACGACGTAGTAAACGAATTCTGTTCCTATTTTTGCTTAATTTCTTTAAAGAATGTTCATATCCTAAATTATTAGTTGCTTTTGAAGATAATAGAGCTTCATCAATATAATTTAACATACTATCAGATAATTGTTGATTGCGTATTACATGATATCGATCATATCGATATTTAGTGTTTATATGTAAATACTCATCACTTAAATTGGCTCCGCTATATAATATTTTATCATCAATAATACACCCCTTTAAATGTAGTACTCCTAATATTTCATTTATATTAATTGGTATTCCATATATTGCTATTTCAGTATTGGGATATTTTTTAACGATATCTGCGTACCAATCCATATTTGTGTATTCTTTAGATGAACCAATGCGATTTCTCTGTGCACGATGCCAATCTACTAAAATTTTAATTTTAATTTGTGGACGAAGTTTTTTGACTTGCAGTAAAGCATCAATGATTTTTTTTCCTCCTTGATCTCCGTCTAAATAAAGTGTTACTAAACAGATATGATTATATGCTTTGGAAATAGAGTATAGTAATTCATCGCTAAATTCCTTAGGACTATATAAAATTTTAAAATGATCTATTTTTTGAATAATTTTAGGTAATTCCATAAGAAATTTTTGATGACTATCGTATGTATCCGATTTATTATATTTTTTACTTCTTATCATAATAAATAAAATATTTTATCTGAATTTTAATAATATATATTTAAATATACTGGCAATTTCAATATAAAATTAATGTTCTAATGAACAAAATAAGTATTATATCTAGAGAGAAAAGAATAAACATCGGAGATTTTAAATTTTTTTGAAATAATTTTGATTTTTTTATTAAATTCTCACTGATTATATATTCAATACTGTATCATATGATACGCACATGATCTATGTGAAATTTATAGATAATAATTTTCAGTAGTAAAATGTTTACAAATGAATGAATTATGGAATAATGAAGATTACAATAGGTAGTAATGAGATCATATTTTTTTGTATTGTATTTATAATAAATGTTTTTATTTGTAGAGTACAAAAGTAAGTTATTTATAAATAACACTTGGTATTATCATTCATGTATGAAACACAATATCTCTAATTTAGATTTTTATATATCTTTACAAATATATAAATTATAAAAATTATTTTTTAAACCTAAAAATTTATATAATTAGTGTTCTATTGTTTTAGAAAATACATTGATTAATATAACACCGATAATAATTAAAGCGATACCAATAATAGCTAAATGGTCTAATTTTTGATCATAAAATATATATCCTGCTACGGTAATAAAAATAATACCAAGCCCAGCCCAACAAGAATATGCAATACCCATTGGTATTGTTTGTAATACTAAAGATAATAATATAAAAGAAAGAGTATAACCAATTACTACTACAATAGCAGGATATAGTTTGCTAAATCCTTCAGATGCTTTTAAGGAAGCAGTAGCAATAACTTCTGAAAGAATAGCAATAAATAAATATAAATAGTCCATATAATTTCATTCTTTATTCTCAAAAACTTAATTACATATTATAGATGTATTTGTATTTAATGATAACAATAAGAAAATAAACATTATTTTATTAGATTGATGTTTGAGCGGAACAGTAAGAAAATAATTGCATATGTGTTAAATAATAAATTATAAAAAATATACAAACAAACCAGAATATAAACTTTATTCATTATCAATTTTATTTTTATTCACTTTATATATTTGTGATTAAACATACAAAACAATAAGTATCTTTTAGCATTCAATTTAATTGCTATATTAATTACAGGTCTAAAATTGCGGTGGAGCTGGCGGGATTCGAACCCGCGTCCAAAATTCTTTTTATTTGCAGTTACCTACATGTTTAGGTCTTATACTGTATTTTGTTAACTTAGATATACTAAGACCAATCACTAAGTCAACTAGCTTCTTTATACATTTAACGCATGGCTAGAAGCAAGTCATGCGTGCGCTCTTATTTGTATGACCTCTCTTATTTATTTGTTTTAATGTTTAAGAGTGAACATTAAAACTAGAGAGGGAATCTTCAGGGTATTAATCTGATCACGCTGCTAAATCAGCAGATTCATTGTATGTACTATTTGCAGTTATTTTTTTGAGGTTGTTTTACGAGGCCTACCTCACCTCGACATGCACTGTAAATAATAAGGTATTCTGTCGAATCCAAAATCAGCCCCATTTTCGTATTAAATATAAGGTATCTTATCATCACAATACTGTATATGCAAGTATTATTTATTTTCTATGTTTTAAGATATGTATTTTTTCTTTTTTCCATTTTTTCATATGTATTATATTTCTTTTATCATGTTTTTTTTTCCCTTTAACAACCCCAATATTTGCTTTAATCCAAGAATTTTTCCAATGTAAATCCAAAATAATTACAGTGTATCCTTGTTGGTTAATTTTTTCTGTTAAAAATAATAGTTCGTGTTTTTTTAATAATAATTTACGTATACGAATTGAATGCTGTGTCTCGTTATAGAATTGAGTGATATTTGGTTGAAATATAGAATTATAAATATACGCTTCTTGATTACAAAATGATATGTAACTGTTATCAATAGTTACTGTATTAGAGCGTGCAGATTTTACCTCCCATCCTAATAATGCAATCCCAGATTCAAGTTGTTTTTCAATGAAATATTCATGGTATACACGTTTATTTTGTGTAATTTTTTTTAAAATTAATTGATTCATAATAAATTTTTAAGAAAATTTTTTATTTTTATCGTTTAAAAATAAATATATCGTTAAGTATTATATATTATCTATTTTATGGTACAATCAAATGTCATGTTCTGTATAGTTAATTACTAATATAAACATAAGATTAAAAAATCTGTAAGAATTGGTTTATATGTCGCAAATCGAATATTTTGTTTCAGTTCCATATAGTGTTGAACAGATGTTTCATTTAGTGAATGATATTGATTCTTATGCTCAATTTCTTCCTGGATGCAATTCGATAAAAATTTTCAGACAAAATAATAATGAATTAATTGCTGAAATGAGTATAGTTACAAACGGAATTGTTAGTTCATTAGTGACTCATAATTTTATTATAAATAATAAAAGTATTAAAATTTTTTTAATAACAGGGCCGTTCAAATCATTTTATGGGTGTTGGAAATTTATTCCTATTACTTCTTCTATTAGTAGAATTGAATATACTTCTGATTATGAGTTTAAATCAATATTTATTGAAAAGATTTTTAATCTTTCTTTTAAAAAAAAATACCAAACAATAATCCAATCGTTCGTTGCAAGAGCTTACGCAGTATACGGTACATGATATAGATAATTGTATAAAAACTGGTAAGTATTATTATTACTTTTAATAATATAAAGGATATGCACGTACATAATGTATGTTTTATATTTATGTTCGATAGAACATGATTCTGAAAATTATATTAGTTATGAATAATTTTGTAATTTAAGAGTTAATTATTATTTTTTGTTGATAGTTGTTAAAATATCATGAGCATCAAATTTTAGTTCTAAAATTTGATGCTCTATTATTTTTTTACCGCTACGATGGTAAAAAATATAATACCATATATTTGGCTCTAATAATCCTTGTAATGTTGGCGCTCCAATACTGAAAGAAATATCTAATTTTGTCATGCCAATATGAATTTTTTTAACATCTTGTTCATTTAGATAATTACCTTGTTTGATATTAAAAGATTGGGGTGCATATTGCAATACAGCACAACTCACGTTAAAAACCATCGTTATTGCAATAACGATGGTTTTTAACGTGTTGTATAAAACTTTAAAATACATAATTCCTACTTAATTTTCTTGCTGTTTATAGTATAAAATAATATTTATATAATTATTATTTAATCATATCTGTTGATTTTTTATAATTAATAATAATATTATTTTGTTATTACATCATTTTTTTTTAGAAATGCTTTTCGACCAACCAAGTTTAATATTCAGTGTTTTGAAATAGTTATAGTTATTAGGATGAATTAAATCAAGATAATAGTTGCTACGTTGAATAAAAATTTCTTCTTCTTTATGCACAAAAATAGGAGTTTGATTATCATATCCTATTTTAAATTCAGATGTTGTTTTAGAAAATTTTAAACAGATTATACTTTTACTGTTAATCACAATTGGGCGGGATGACAAAGTATGAGGACATATCGGCACTAATACCATAGCATCTATTGCCGGGCTAAGAATAGGTCCTCCAGCGGATAAAGCATATGCAGTTGATCCAGTCGGAGTAGAGATAATCAATCCGTCAGATCTTTGGGAAAAAATAAAATTATCATCAATATATAACTCAAATTCAATCATACGTCTAATTGTGTTTGTATGTAAAATAACTTCGTTAATAGCACTACCTATTTTATTAATGTTATTATAACTTTGTACTGTCACATCTAATAAAAAACGTTTTTCATTAATAAAATGACCTGATAAAACGTCAGATAATTCTATCAATGCTGAATTAGGATCTAAGTCAGTAAGAAAACCAAGAGTGCCACGATTAATACCAATAACTTTAATATTATATCTTGCTAGAATATTTGCAGCTCTTAACATGTTTCCATCTCCACCTATAACTATAGCTAGATCTGCGTAATTACCTATATCATTTAAATCACCTACAATTGTTGTTTGTGCGTTTAATAATTTAGCAACATGATGTTCAATTATTACTGTAACCCCTTTATCGCATAACCAATGATATAAAATATTATATGTATGTATAGCTTTCGGATAACGAGAGTATCCTATAATGCCAATAGTATTAAAAATGGAAGAAATCATGTTGTTATTGAATCCTTTCTGTTTTTGTTATAACTTTATGCGTCATAAATGATGTCTTGAATACTTGTTGTTCATCCTTATAATAACTGAATTATAAAACATATAATCAAGAAACGAAGGAGAAAATTTATGATAGACAATAATATGAAAAATAATGTTGATGAGCATATTTCAAAAGATGAAAAAAACAAAAACGAAGAATTATTAGAATCTGTTTCCACAACAGATAACATTACTGATCCAAAAAATAATCAAATTATTAATTTAAAAATAAAATTAGCTCAACTTCAAGAACATGAACGTAATACTGTATTGCGTCTTACAGCGGAAATAGAAAATATTCGTCGACGTAATGCTCAAGAAATAGAAAAAATACATAAATTTGGATTAGAACGATTTATTTTTGAATTATTACCAGTTATTGATAATTTGGAACGTACGCTGCTGAATATTTCAGATAATTCTAATGCTTTATTTACTACTGTAATAGAGGGTATTACACTGACATTAAAATCATTTTTAGATACTGTAGGTAAATTTGGATTGCAATCCATACATGAAATTTATGTTCCATTTAATCCTGAGATACATCAGGCAATATCCATGGTAGAATCTGAAGATCAACAACCAAATCAGGTATTAACAATTATTCAAAAAGGATATATTCTTAACGGTAGATTAATTCGACCTGCTATGGTGACTGTATCACAAATTAAATGTTCAACATAAAATAAATACTATATATAATTGATATAAAATTCTGATATGAATATATTTTTTACTGTATGTATTTCATGTGTTTATGTTACACGTAAAGTCGTCTGGTAAGTTATGATTGAAACTTAAATGAAACGTGGTAGGGTGTCATGATATTGTTATAAAAATAGAATAAATATAATTTATTAATTAATTAAAATTATTTTGCTAATTAATTATTAAAGTATAAATTATCTTTTAATATATATATTATAAATTATTAGTTTATAATATATATATTACAATACATAAATATTGTGTTAAAAATATAAAATATAAAAGAATGTAAATATATAACAATAGAGTAAGTTATTATTATTCTAATACATAAGAGTAATACTTGTATGAAAAATTTTAGTTTTTGTTGATTTTTTTAGTCACCTATTTTAGGTTGCCAGTTGATAGTTTGTTTGTTTTGTTGTAATAAAAACATATTAGCTTTAGAAAAATGACGACATCCTAAAAATCCATGTTGAGCTGACATAGGGGACGGGTGTGATGTGCTTAAAATATGATGTTTTTTTCGATTAATGATGTTTCCTTTTTTCTGAGCATATCTTCCCCATAACATAAATATAATCTTTTCTTTATAAAGATTTAATGTATGTATTGTTTTATCTGTAAAAAGTTCCCATCCAATATTAGCGTGAGAACAACTTTTCCCTGCTTCGACAGTTAAAATACTATTAAGTAATAATACTCCTTCCTGCGCCCAACTTTTTAAAAAACCATGATTTGGTGTTGTAAAGTTAGGTATATCAGATCTGAGTTCTTTATATATATTTCGTAAGGTAGGAGGCAATGAAACGCCGGGTAATACAGAAAAAGCAAGTCCGTGTGCTTGACCTGGTCCGTGATAAGGATCTTGCCCGATAATAACAACTTTAACGGATTTAAAACTAGTAAAACGAAACACATTGAAAATATCTTTTTTTTGTGGATAAACTATGATTCCCTTTTTTTTGCGTTCCTCCACAATAAATAATATATTCTTAAAATATGATAGTTTTTTTTCCTTTGATAAAAAATACTGCCAAGTTAATTCTTTTATCATTGTATATTTCCATATGTATAATGTGTTACGCATTCATCATCGTGTAAATAGATCTTTGTTAATTATTATTTTTAATTTTATTGACTACTGAAATTTATGAGATCAAGTGAATATCAGTGATTATGTTAATATTTTTTGGTTTTAGTATAAGTGTTATTTGAACATATAACAATGTATCTACACTAAAAAAAATATATATATATATATGAGTTATTCACTGTTTATGTAATTAAGCTCTAATTGTTTAATATGACGAATATTCTATGTCTTATTGTATATATTGTGAGTAATGTTTACAAATCGGTCCTAAGTTTAATAATACAATCTATTTTTCTATCTATTCATAGCATCTTATTATACACTAATTGATTACAATTTATACTAATTAAATTTATTTTTTGTATTCAATTAATATTAGTTATGATTAAATACATACGTAATTTTTCTATTATTGCGCATATTGATCATGGGAAATCAACATTATCTGATCGATTTATTCAAATTTGTGGTGGATTAGATGTGCGTGAAATGACATCTCAAGTATTAGACTCTATGGAATTGGAACGAGAACGTGGTATTACTATAAAATCTCAAAATGTAACGCTCAATTACATGTCTAAAAATGGTCACTCATACCAATTAAATCTTATTGATACTCCTGGACATGTTGATTTTGCTTATGAGGTGTCTCGATCTTTAGCGGCATGTGAAGGTGCTTTGTTAGTAGTAGATGCTACTCAGGGGGTTGAAGCACAAACTATGGCTAATTATCAAATTGCTACAGAAATGAATCTAAAGGTTATTGTGGCATTAAATAAAATTGATTTATCAACAGCAGATCCTGACCGAGTATCTCAAGAAATCAAAAACATCGTTGGTATTGATGCGGATGATGCAATACAATGCTCGGCTAAAACTGGTTATGGTATTCCAGAATTATTAGAATGTTTGATTCATAATATTCCTCATCCTCAAGGAAATTTATCCGCTCCTTTGCAAGCATTAATTATTGATTCTTGGTTTAATAAATATTTAGGTGTCGTATCATTAATATGTATTAAAAATGGAAAATTATATAAAGGTGATGTATTGCAATCTATGAATACAGGTCAAAAATATATTGTTGATCAAATAGGCATATTCACTCCAAAACAAGTAAAACGTGACATGTTAGCTTGCGGGGAAGTAGGATGGTTAGTTTGTGCTAACAAAAATATTATACGAAAAACTTCTGTGGGAGATACATTGACTTTGTCAACTTGTCCTGCAAATAGCGTCTGTCATGGATTTAAAAAACTTCAGCCTTATGTGTATGCAGGATTATTTCCTATCGGTTCTAAAAATCAAAAAATTTTTCATGATGCTATGTATAAGCTTAGTTTAAACGATGCTTCTTTATTTTATGAACCAGAAAGATCAGAGTTTTTAGGGTTGGGTTTTCGCTGCGGATTTCTTGGATTATTGCATATGGAAATTATACAAGAAAGGTTAAGACGTGAATATTCGCTGGATTTAATTGTTACGGCTCCAGTGGTGGTGTACGAAATATTAACCATTGATAACCAAACAATATATGTAGATAGTCCATCAAAATTGCTTTCTTTAACGAAAATTAAAGAAATACGCGAACCTATTGTTTTATGTAATATATTATTTCCAAAAAAATGTCTTGGAGAAATTATTTCTTTATGTATTGAAAAAAGAGGTACTCAAATTTCTATGGTGTACCATAATACCCAAGTTTTGCTAACTTACGAATTACCTATGTCTGAAATAATGTTAGATTTTTTTGATCGAATAAAATCGGCATCTCATGGATATGCTTCATTTGAATATAAGTTTAGTCGTTTTCAAGTGTCAAATATAGTCTGTATAGAAGTATTAATTAATAAAAAACGTATTGATGCATTAGCAGTAATTGCACATCAAGAAAGATCTATATATCTTGGTCATGTATTGGTGAATAAATTACAGAAATTAATTCCTAGGCAACAATTCGATATTGTGATTCAAGCGATTGTCGGTAAACAAATAATATCACGTAATATTGTAAAGCAATTGCGAAAAAATGTTTTAGCCAAATGTCACGGAGGCGATATAACCCGAAAGAAAAAATTATTATATAAACAAAAAGAAGGAAAAAAACGCATGAAAGAAATAGGTAATATTAATTTACCGCATACTGTTTTTTTAGCAATATTTGATGTTAATAACAACAAAAATAACTAAAGGATTGTATTTATATGATGAGCACATTTTCTTTGATCTTAGCAATTATTACGGGAGTATCAGGTATTTTCTGGGGTGTAAAAAAACTACGTATAATAATGTGTAATCATTATAGACATAAAAAAATATTCTTTCAAAAATCAAATAATATTTATCAACAACCAAATAATACTTATTCATTAATAATTTCATATTTTTCAGAAATTTCTGAATTTATTTCCTCAATTTTTCCTGTATTATTGTTAGTATTTATAATACGATCATTTGTTTTTGAACCATTCCGAATACCATCTGGATCTATGATGCCAACTTTATTAATAGGAGATTTTATTTTGGTAAAGAAATTCATATATGGTATTAAAAATCCTATTACTCAAACAACATTAATTAATGTTGGTCATCCAAAACGTGGGGATATAATAGTTTTTAAGTATCCTAAAAACCCAGCGTTAAATTATATTAAACGAGTTATTGGAGAACCAGGAGATAAAGTAATCTACAATATTATCACTAAACAGTTAACAATATATCCTAACAGTGGCAACGGGACTACATATATACAACAGTTACCTATTGCCTATGATAATATTATTCCTAGTAATTTTGTGCAAGTATTTAATAGCGATACAAATGGAAAGGTCGAGTCTACTTTTCTTCAAATAAGACCGAATCAAACATGTTCTCATGGCATTCGATTAATTCGAACTACGGAATCATTGAATGGTGTGGCACATAATATATTAACGATGATACCACCGGGTGATCAAAACTTAATAAAAATGTACGATCAACATACAAAAAATTTAGTATCTGAATGGGTGGTGCCTACAGATGAGTATTTTGTAATGGGAGATAATAGGGATAACAGCTCAGATAGTCGTTACTGGGGATTTGTTCCTGAACGCAATATAATAGGAAAAGCAACAATAATTTGGATGAATATAAAAAAACAAAAAGACACAACTTGGCCAATAGCCATACAACTCGATAGAATTGGTAATATAGAATAAAATATTTATGTTTGATGTTTATAAATAAAAAATTTATTTTTTATTATATTGTTTTAATAAATTTTGTTTTTAAATTTATTTTTAATAAAAGGTAATTCTATTGTATGCATTATAATGTATAATGTATGACACGATCAATATCATGTTTGTTGAAACACTTCAGAAAAAACTTGGTTACATTTTTATTCGGTGTGATTTATTATTACAGGCACTTACTCATAAAAGTTCTAGTGCGCAACATAATGAAAGACTAGAATTTTTGGGAGACGCTATATTAAATTATGTGATTACTAATATTTTATATCATAAGTTTCCTTGTATTACCGAAGGAGGAATGAGTAGAATGCGTGCAAGTTTAGTGCGTGAAAATACTTTGGCGACATTGGCTCGAGAATTTGATTTAGGAAATTATTTAAAATTAGGACAAGGGGAATTAAAAAGCGGTGGGTATCGACGCGAATCTATTTTAGCTAATACAATAGAAGCGTTAATAGGTGGTATTTTTTTAGATAGTGATATTCAAACTGTTGAAATGTTAATTATTAATTGGTACAGAATTCGTTTAAATCAAATAGATCCTTATGATAAACAAAAAGATCCAAAAACTCGTTTACAAGAATATATGCAACATCGTCGTTTGCCGCTACCTGTATACTGGGTTAATCAAATAGTTGGAGAGGCACATAATCAAAAATTCAGCATAAATTGTCAAGTCAGTGAATTAATACAGCCAATTATTGGACGCGGTTCTAGTCGACGTAGAGCTGAACAAAATGCAGCGGAAAAAGTTTTAAAAATATTAGAATATAACGATAGTAGATGATTTGATAAGATTATTATTTATTATAATTTTGATATGTATATATTTAGATATACAAGAATAATTTAAAGCTAATGCAATGGATTAATTGAACAGAGAAATATGTGGTTGTTAAATAAAATCGTACTTATTTTTTTAAAGTACGATTTTATAAGTATTAATATCCAATTGATGAGATAAATTACTAATTACTTATATTCTTTAAAAAATTATGTAAATTATATGTAACATGATTGTACATTTTTACTTTAGTGTTGTAAATATTAGTTGTATTGTGTTATTGTTCTTAACAATATGATTTTTGTGTTATTTAACAAATAATAATAATTGCTAAAATTTATGATTAATATTTCTAAAATAGTAGGTGTAATTTATATTACAATGTTTATTGTAAATTAAATTTATATGGCTGTAGTAATGTTTTTATGCAGTTACATTATAAATCTTGAGAAATGCATTCAACCATTAAGAATTATGTAAAAAATTTATAGTTTTTAACAAAAATAACATTTTTATATATTATGTTAATATTTTAATAGATAACATCGCAATGTAATATGTTTTGATTTTTTAGAAATAAAAGAAAGATATGCTTAAATATATATACTATATATTTAGTAAGTAATAAATACTACATTTACGAGTATATTATAATGTCTAATTTATTGTTAGGTGTAAATATCGATCATGTTGCAACACTACGTAATGCAAGAAATACAGTATATCCTGATCCTGTATATGCCGCATTTATTGCAGAACAATCGGGAGCAGATAGTATTACTGTGCATTTAAGAGAAGATCGTCGTCATATTACAGATCGTGACGTTAAGATGTTACGTGGTACTATACAAACAGCTATGAATTTGGAAATAGCACCAACAGAGGAGATGGTTAATGTGGCATGTATTTTAAAACCACATTATTGTTGTTTAGTACCTGAAAGACGTCAAGAACTTACAACAGAGGGTGGTTTAGATGTAACTGAGAAAACAAATAAATTGCAAAATATGATATTTAAGCTTACTGAGGTTGGAATTAGGGTTTCATTGTTTATTGATCCTAATGAACAACAAGTTGATGCTGCATACAACATCGGTGCGTCTTATATAGAAATACATACTGGTATGTATTCTAATGCTATAGATCCTACGACTCAAGATTTAGAATATAAACGTATTAAAAAAAGTGTGCAATATGCTGTAGATAGTGGTTTAAAAGTTAATGCTGGACACGGCCTTAATTATCATAATGTACAATCTATTGCGATACTACCAGGAATACAAGAATTAAATATAGGACATGCTATAATGAGTCGATCAATGTTTTGTGGATTATCTAAAGCCATTCAGGAGATGAAGAGATTAATACAAGACTCAAGAAGGGGTTAATAGTGATTCATGGAATTGGTATAGATATTGTTGATATTAAGAAAATAAAAAAAATAATAACACATAGCGGAGATAAACTAGCCAACCGAGTGCTAAGTGAATCAGAATGGAAAATATATAAATATAAAAAAAATTCTGTACATTTTTTAGCAAAACGTTTTGCCGCAAAAGAGGCAGTATCTAAAGCATTTGGTACTGGAATGGGTCAAGGAGTAGCATTTAGGCAAATTGAAGTTTTTAATGATAAACTAGGAAAACCGATATTGCATTTGTTCTCGTATGCAGCGTTATTAGCTAATGAATTATCATTAAAGAAAATGCATATTACTTTATCTGATACCAGATCATATGCGTGTGCGCTTGTTGTATTGGAACGATAAATCAAATAGGACGTACATAATATGGATAAACATTAATTGATTACATAATTATAAATGATTCTGGTATTGTACTGTGACACAAAATGAATATCTAAATATAAACTCGAAAAGATTATTTATCCCATTTGTATTGTTATATTTATTAGGTGTGAGACAGAGAAAATTGTATGTATGACATAGAAAATATAGATGTAATATGGATGCGTTATGCTATTACATTAGCTAAATATGCTGAAATTATTGGAGAAATATCAGTAGGAGCTATTTTAGTTCGAGATGGAAAAATTATAAGTTGTGGGTGGAATTCTTCTATTATACATCATGATCCAAGTGCTCATGCAGAAATTATAGCGTTGCGTATGGGAGGAGGGGTTTTAGGTAATTACCGATTATTAGGTACTACTCTATATGTTACTTTAGAGCCATGTATGATGTGTATTGGAGCAATCATTCATGCTCGTATTTATCGATTAGTTTGTGGAGCAAAAAATAAAAAAACTAGAAGAAGATCATGGCTAAAAAATACACTCTATCATCCCATGAATAATCATTATGTGTCTTTGACCACCGGAGTATTAGAGCGAGAATGTACTTATCAATTGAATAAATTCTTTGAGCGTCAACGTTAAGCTTTTATCTTATTATAAAATATTAATAATATTGATTGTGTAGTTGAATCGTATATTTATATATAATTTTTTGTGTTATGTATTGGTATATAATGTTTAATTTTTTTTAATAGAAATTATTTTCATATAATAAGATATTATTATATGATCATATTTTTAAATATTTTTAAGCATATAAAAATACACAATAATTTTAAGATTATTTTATGAAAAAGAGGGGTTATTAATTGCATTTGTTTGTTTAAAATTTTTAAAAATATTGTTTTATTGTAATTGAAATAATTTTATGTTTTATACATATAATGTATTTTGATTGATTAAAAATAGGCGGTTATATATGTCCATATATACAAATTATGATGTTGAATTATGGGAAATAATAAAAAAAGAAATCGTCAGACAAGAAGAACATATTGAGTTGATAGCATCTGAAAATTATGTTAGCCCTCAGGTTATGAATGCACAAGGTTCGCAACTTACGAATAAATATGCTGAAGGCTATCCAAAGAAACGTTACTATGGAGGATGTGAAAATATTGATCTAATCGAAGAATTAGGTATTAAACGAGCTAAAAAACTATTTTCTGCAGATTATGCAAATGTACAACCGCATTCTGGATCTCAAGCTAATTTTTCTGTTTATAATGCTTTATTGCACCCTGGAGATATGATTTTAGGTATGCATCTAAATCATGGAGGACATTTGACGCATGGTTCGCCAGTAAATTTTTCAGGAAAATTGTATAAGTCTATATTTTACGGTGTTGACGAAACTGGTTACATTGATTATGAAAAATTATATTATTTAGCCTCAAAACATAAACCGAGGATGATTGTAGGAGGATTTTCCGCATATTCTGGTGTTGTAAATTGGTCTAAAATGCGTCAAATTGCTGATGCAGTTCAAGCATATTTATTTATTGATATGGCTCATGTCGCGGGATTAGTTGCAGCAGGTATATATCCAAATCCATTACCACATGCACATGTAGTAACTGCCACCACTCATAAGACATTAGCAGGACCCAGAGGTGGTTTAATTTTAGCTAGCGGGGGTAATTCTGAATTGTATAAAAAACTAGATGCTTCAGTTTTTCCCGGTTCTCAAGGAGGGCCTTTAATGCATGTTATTGCAGCTAAAGCAATTGCTTTAAAAGAAGCTATGGATCCATCTTTTAAGTTATATCAGAAAAAAGTTGTGCAAAATGCTAAGATAATGGTGAAGGAATTTTTATTACGAGAATTTAAGGTAATCTCTGGTACAACTTGTAATCATCTTTTTTTATTAGATTTAAGCAATAAAAATATCACCGGAAGAGATGCGAGTATAGCTTTAGAACGAGCTAATATCATTGTTAATAAAAATAACATACCAAATGATTTTAGAAATCCTTATATTACATCTGGTATACGTATTGGAACATCAGCCATAACTAGACGTAATTTTAATGAAAATGATGCGCAAAAGTTGTCCCATTGGATCTGTGATATATTGAATCATATCGATAACAATGAAATTATTTTGTCTACAAAAATCAAAGTCTTGCGTATATGCGCACAGTATCCGATATATAATCAATATTATGAAAAATCAGTTACATAATATCACTATAAGTAGAGTACATAATGTTTATTATGTAAAACTTGTGTTTTTTGAAATAAAGAAAATTCATTGATCTGATTGAGGTATTTTATTGAGTTCATTGTATAATTGGTAGAATAGTCCTAATTATTTTCATGTTACCTGCAATTATATTTCCAGATAATAGATAGTTATTGGTTCCGGTAAAATCAATAATTAAACCTCCTGATTCACGAATGATTAAGGTACCGATAATTAAATCATTATTGTAGTTAATATTGCTCAAAAAAATAGCAACACATCCATCTACCCGTCCAACCGCAACGTAGGCTAAATCTAAAACAGTTGCTCCAGTATAACGAAAATATATACATTGGTTGCTGAATTTCTTAAGTAGATCAGCAATCATATGTTGTTTTTCACGAGAACAAGATATAGCAATAATAGCTTTGTATAAATTCTTAGTGGTACTTACACGAATCCGATAACCATTAAGATAAGCTCCTTTTCCACGACATGCGCTAAATAAATCATTATGGATAGGATCATATATTACTTCTATTTCGATATGTCCTTTAAAGAAAACAGCAATAGATAATGCAAAGAAAGGAAATTGTTTAATAAAATTAATATCATTATCTATAGATCCAATTAACCAACAAATACTTTTTTTATGTTGTAGATCGTTAACTTTGTGTTTATTCCATGTAGTAAGAATAGTATGTAAGGGGTAAAATTTTCGAATGATTGTTGTAATAATATAATATGTTTCTTCATTTATTTTGGCAATAAAATCGTTAGCATGACTGGATTGTATACAGTTTTTATTAAAAAATTCATATTGTTTCACGATAAAGCTTCCTGCCTTTCTTATAGCTTGAATAGCGATATTAAGCAAGGGGTGCATACATTATTCATCCGGTAATTTATTATAAATTAGAATAAAATATAACATATATAAAAATTGACTATTCATTATAAAATTATATTTTTTACAGTAACATAGACATAGCATCTATGTGTTTATTATATAATGTATACGTCTAAATAATGATCACTAAAGATCTTTGAAATTTATTATTATAAATAAAAATATTTTTTATTATAAATATAATGATATGTATACTAATGAAAATAAACAATTCAATTTTTAAACTTAATTGAAATTAAGAACTTTATATAGTTATTTTGGTAAATAGTTGTGTATTATGTATATGGTTTACAATCATCTTTAATTTTTTATTAGAAGGATATATTCATTTTTGATGAAAATGGTGTTTATAATAATTATTTTTTTGCTGTCACAAACAATATTAATATTGTTGATGGTTTATTATTATATTAATTTTGTTGAAAAATATATCGTATGTAGAGAAATGTGCATATAATGATAACATAAATTGTGTCTTCTTTAAATTAACTAAATTAAATGGTTTGCAACGTGTTTATAACATAAGAAGTATATTTAATTAAATAATGCAGTAGAGTATGTGTTCGTTTACATCTAAAGTAAGTGTGTACAATAATATAAAATATAAAGTAAATTTTAATGTTTTCTATAGTAACAAATAATAATCATATAGCACAATGTGTTTATGCAAGATATACATACAACTTAAGAATAGATATATATTTAGAATATTTAATTTTTTTATATTATATAAATGGTGTTGATTATATAATATTTTTACATTTTCTATGTTAGAACGAATTTTTTATTTTGGAGTGTATTAGATGAAGTTGCCAATATATTTTGATTATGCTGCTACTACTCCTGTGGATCCCAGAGTAGTAGAAAAAATGGTAAAATATCTTACCCTAGATGGCATATTTGGTAATTCGTCTTCTCGTTCTCATTATTATGGTTGGAAAGCAGAAGAAGCGGTAGATATATCTCGTAAACAAATTGCTCAGTTGATAGGAGCTGAACCACATGAAATCATTTTTACTTCAGGAGCTACTGAATCAGTAAATTTAGCTATTAAGGGGATAGCTCAAGCTTATTGTAATAAGGGTAAGCATATTATTACTAGTATGACAGAACATAAATCGGTGTTAGATACCTGTCAGTATCTTGAAAATAAAGGTTTTGAAATTACTCGTATAATTCCAAAACCTAATGGATTAATAGATTTTGATCAAATTAGTGATGCATTACGAGATAATACAATTTTATTATCTATTATGCATGTAAATAATGAAATTGGTGTAATCCAAGATATTACCAAGATTGGGAAATTATGTCGTCTACATGACATAATATTTCACGTAGACGCAACTCAAAGTGTTGGTAAATTACATGTTGATTTATCTGTTTTACCAGTAGATTTAATGTCTTTTAACGGTCATAAATTATATGGCCCAAAAGGTATTGGTGGTTTATATATACGACAACATAGAGATCCAAAAATTTGTATTACTGCTCAAATACATGGCGGCGGACATGAATACGGCATACGTGCTGGTACATTGCCGGTTCATCAAATTGTTGGAATGGCTGAAGCGTATCGTTTAGCTAAAGAAACAATGGTAACAGAAATGATTTATTTAAAAAAAATGAGAGATCGTTTATGGCAAGGTTTACAACAAATTGAGGGAATATTAATTAATGGTGATTTAGATCATAGTGTAGGTACATTATTAAATATTAGTTTCAGTAATATTGATGGTGAAACATTAATGATTGCATTGAAAGATTTTGCATTATCTTCTGGTTCTGCTTGTACTTCTGGTGCCTTAAATCCATCACATGTATTACAAGCTTTGGGAAGAAATAGTGAATTAGCATATAATTCTATTAGATTTTCTATAGGGCGCTTTACAACCGAGGAAGAAATAGAATATGCCATTCATCATATAACTACTACCGTGATGAAGTTAAACGCTATGCTAAATTTATTATAATTTTTATAGAAAAATAAAATGATTTATTTTATACGTGAATTTGCGCATACCAAACAATGTATCTATAAAGAATTTGATAATTTTATTTATGTTGTTCGATTATATAAATAAAAAAAGTGATGTTTTTAAGGGTTATCTTTGATATATTAGATGGTCATTATTTTATTTTTTATATTTTTATTATTGAATATTTTGGTAGTTAGTGATATTTCACATATATTTAGATATTTTATTTAAATTAATACTGAATATTTGTTTTATTTATATTGTAAATAGTAAGATTTTATGGATAAAAATCGTTCAACTCATATAATTAATAGTTAAAAAATGTTTCGTTATAAAATATGGGTATGATGTAATTGATTAATGTATTTTTATTATTTTGATTTAAGGAATAATACTTCATTTATAACATAGATTTTGTACAATGTAAATAAGATACAGTGATATTATTTAAGGTAAGTGATTTTTATTTTTTGTGTAATAATATAAATAGGAATTAATGGCAATGTTGATATCTTCTAAAGAAAATACATTATCAATCATTAAACCAGATGCAGTTGCTAAAAATATAATTGGATCTATAATTAATAGATTTGAAACTGCTGGTTTTATGGTGATAGGAGCTAAAATGTTACAATTAACATATACACAAGCTTCTGAGTTTTATTGTGAGCACCAAAATAAACCTTTTTTTGAAAATTTAATAAATTTTATGATTTCGGGTTTAATATTTGTACAAATATTAGCAGGCCATAATTCAATACAACGTAATAGAGAAATTATGGGCGCTACCGATCCCATGCATGCATTAGCTGGTACAATTAGATCTGATTACGGGTACAATTGTACTAAAAATGCTATTCATGGGTCAGATTCTAAGCAATCTGCTGCACGTGAGATTTCTTATTTTTTTGATATTTAAATGATCAGTACGTATAGATATTTTAGCATTTATGAATAAAAAATAAGTGTTTGTTTGTTAAAAAAGAGCTTTAAGCATGAAAATAATATGCTGGTTTAATTTTTTTCCTGTTAAATTCATGCCAATAGAAGGTGGAAGATAGTTTGTTTTACGTGAAATACTAAGATAGTGAAAGATGTTTTATTATGTATCCAAAAAAGGTTAATCTCCTTAATATGAGCAAAGAAGAACTACTAATTTTTTTTTCTAAATTAGGCGAAAAATCTTTCCGTGCTTATCAGGTGATGAGATGGGTATATCATTATTATTGTGATGATTTTAATCAGATGACAAATTTAAGTAAATCTTTGCAAAAAAAATTGAATCAAGTGGCAGAAATTCGTGCTCCAATAATTACAACAGAGCAATTATCTTTAGATGGTACGATTAAATGGGCTATGAAAATTGATGAACAACAAATTGAGACAGTTTATATTCCTGAAAATATAAGAACTACATTATGTGTTTCATCTCAAATTGGATGTCCTTTAGGATGTAGTTTTTGTGGAACAGCTCAACAGGGTTTTAATAGAAATTTGCAAATATCAGAGATTATTGGTCAAGTTTGGAGAGCAGCACAATATATTACTCTTAATAGAAAAAAAGAAATAACAAATAGATTTCCTATTACTCATGTAGTGTTTATGGGGATGGGAGAACCTTTATTAAATATTATTAATGTTGTGTCAGCGATAAAACTTATATTAGATGATTTTGGGTTTGGATTATCGAAACGACATGTTATTCTTTCTACTGCTGGTGTCGTTCCAGGTATAAAAAAACTAAAAGATATGATTGATATACCGTTAGCTATATCTTTACACGCTCCAAATGATGTTATTAGAAATAAGATAATGCCAATTAATAAAAAGTATAATATTAATAGTATATTAGAAGCGGTGCGTAATTATGTGAAAAAAAATAAATATAATCATAGCCGAGTAACAATAGAATATGTGTTATTAAATCATATTAATGACGATGTTTTACATGCTCATCAATTAGCGAAACAACTTCAAGGTATTCCTTGTAAAATTAATTTAATTCCATGGAATCCAATTCCAAATATACAATACACATGTAGTTCTCGCATTCGTATACATTCATTTCTTAAGGTTCTATTACAACATAATATAGTAACCATTATACGAAAAATAAGAGGCGTGGATATTAATGCTGCCTGTGGACAATTGACAGGAGAAGTAATTAACCGTATGCATTGTTGTAATACGTTTTTTTGTGAAAAAATAGATAACACTGATCAAATATCATGAGATAAATTAATAAAACAGGTATATATAATATTTTCAATGTATGTGGTTTTGATCTTGTTTATACTAAAATTAAAATAATGAATCCGATAATAATTGTGTGTATCGTACGTAGTATGTATCGAAACTTGTAAAAATTATAATTTTCTGTGAGAAAATCACACAACATCCTTACTTTATATAACAAATAAATTTAAATAAATATAATTGTTTGCAACATAAGTATATGATTATATATACTTATGTTTTATATAGTCATGTATTTATGTTTTTAAAACATGAAAATACCGGAGAAAATATGAATAAGATTACGAATATTGTTCGTCGAAAATCTACACGCATTTATATTGGTAATGTTCCTATTGGAGATGGAGCGCCTATTGCGGTTCAATCTATGGTAAACACTCGTACCACAAATGTATTAGAGACAATTACTCAAATCAATGCCTTAAAAAAGGCGGGAGTGGATATCGTTCGAATATCAATACCTACTATGGATGCAGCTGAAGCTTTCAGAGTAATTAAACGACAAATAACCAATGTTCCACTAGTAGCAGATATTCATTTTGATTATCGTATTGCATTAAAAGCAGCTGAGTACGGAGCAGAATGTTTACGTATCAATCCTGGTAACATCGGGAATGATAAACGTATTCGAGCTGTAGTGCATTGCGCTCAAGATAAAAATATATCTATTCGAATTGGTGTAAATTCTGGTTCTCTTGAACGTGATTTACAAAAAAAATATGATGGTAATCCAACAGAATATGTCTTATTAGAATCAGCAATGAGGCAGGTAGATATTTTAGATAAACTAAATTTTCATCAATTTAAAGTCAGTGTTAAATCTTCTGATGTACAAATAACAATGAAAGCATATCGTGCATTAGCATCAAAAATAGATCAACCTCTACATATAGGTCTTACTGAAGCTGGAGCTTTACGTAATGGTACGGTAAAATCTGCAATAGCTTTAGGTTTTTTATTAAATGAAGGTATTGGAGATACAATACGAGTATCGTTAGCTACAGATCCTGTAGAAGAGGTAAAGGTGGCATTTGATATTTTAAGAGCTTTAAAGATTCGTGCTCATGGTATTAATTTTATAGCTTGCCCGGGATGTGCGCGACAAGAATTTAATGTGATCAATGTAGTGAATGCTTTAGAAGAAAAAGTAAGTGATATTACAACACCTATGGATGTATCTATTATTGGATGTGTAGTTAATGGACCAGGAGAAGCATTGAAATCAACGATTGGAGTTGCTGGCGCACATAATAAAAGTGGTATATATGAAGATGGTATACGACAAAAAAAACGTTGTGATAACATATCAATAGTTGAAGAATTAGAACGTCGTATTCGAGCTAAATCTAAGTTGTTAAGTGAAAATAGTCATCCTGTGTCACATACAATGAATAAATGATTAAAAATATGACGGATTAAATATGAAAAAAAATATCCAATCTATTCGTGGTATGCATGATTATTTGCCAAAAGATACGGTCATATGGCAGTATATAGAAAATGTGCTTATAACTATATTAGAAAGTTATGGATATAAGGAAATCCGGTTTCCTATTGTTGAAAATACAGATTTGTTTAAACGTTCAATTGGGGAAATTACAGACGTAATAGAGAAGGAAATGTATAATTTTAATGATCGAAACGGTAATAATTTAACATTACGTCCAGAAGGAACATCTGGATGTGTTCGAGCGGGCATCAAGCATGGATTGTTTTATCATCAAGAGCAGCGTCTATGGTATCTTGGACCAATGTTTCGTTATGAACGTCCTCAAAGGGGGCGTTATAGACAATTTCATCAGTTTAGTGCTGAAGCTTTTGGTCAAATAGGACCTGATATAGATGCTGAATTAATTTTAATTACTACTCGTTGTTGGAAGAAATTGGGAATCAATCATCATTTATCGTTGGAATTAAATTCAATTGGTTCATTATCATCTAGAATAAATTATCGTAAAAGATTAATAACTTTTTTAGAAAAAAATTTAAAAAATTTAGATCATAATGCTTTACGTCGTTTATATTCCAATCCAATGCGAATATTAGATACTAAAAATAGCAAGATTAAAGAATTATTGCTACATGCTCCTATGTTAAGTGATTATTTAGATGATGCTTCACATGTTCATTTTTCTGAATTATGTCAACTGTTAGATTTCTTAGGGATTCCGTATGCAGTTAATCCGTATTTAGTACGTGGTTTAGATTATTATAACAGAACAGTTTTTGAATGGGTTACTAATAGTTTAGGAGTAAAAAAGACTATCTGTGCTGGTGGCCGTTATGATGAATTAGTGCAGGAATTAGGAGGACATTCGATGCCTGCAGTAGGATTTTCTATAGGGTTAGAACGTGTGATATTGTTGCTACAGAAAATTAATGACAGCACTATTTTGAATAAAAATATATACATTGATGTATATTTGATTAGTTTAGGGCGTAATTCTCAAAAACATTCAATGCTACTATCTGAACATATTCGTTCAATGTTGCCATCTATACGATTAATGGTACATCATGGAGGTGGTAGTATAAAAAAACAATTTTATTATGCTAATAAATATAAGACACAAGTGGTATTAATCATGAGTGAGAAGAATGCTCTTGAAAAAACGATTATTCTAAAAGATTTACAATTAGGAACTCAAGAAATATTACAACACCACGCGGTGTCCGCAAGATTAAAGCATATATTACATGCTACGCATAAACTTGTTTATCATAAGTAAGTATAATATGAGTGTCAATTATTTCAGAAAAAATAAGATTATATGGATATTAATAAAGTTATAAATATTAAATGACTATATATAATTTTAAATATTATAAAGCTATTTTTTTTCTATTGCGTTATAATTACTGATTATAAAAAAAATTGTTATTTCAGCGAGTTATATTGTTTTTTTTATAAATAAATTACTTAAAATATAGGAATAACCGTATTATGCATATAATATTGAAATTATCGCAGGTAAATATGTACATATGTTATTTATAGATGATTAAATAATGTTACCTGTTATTACAATAGTTGGGCAGAAGAATGTAGGTAAGTCTACATTGTTTAATAAATTAACACGTACGCATGATGCTTTAATATCTAATTATCCAGGATTAACACGAGATCGACAATATGGTTATATGTTATATAAACAATGTAAATGTATTCTTGTTGATACTGGAGGTATTGACGAATTATATAATATACACATAGAAAGTATTGAAAATCATGTAACCTATCAAACAACTCTCGCAATAAAAGAAGCTGATATTGTACTATTTATGATGGATAGACAATCTGTAGAGTCGTCTATAAATTATGATATTGTAAATTTTTTAAAAAAATTAAAAAAAATTATATTTGTTATCATTAATAAAATTGATGATATCCCATACCATATACATACCATGATATGGGATTACTATTCTTTTGGTATAAAAAATGTTATTTTTATTTCTGCAATTCATGGACATGGAATGGATAATTTATTAGAAAAAATATCTTCATTTGTTTCAAAAAATATATTTTTTCACAGAAATAATACATCTGAAATCAATGTAAATAATGTTATTTATCATAGCAATATAGGTTCTTTTTGGGATAAAACAGATCCTACTATTACATTAGCTGTTGTAGGCCGACCTAATTCCGGTAAATCTACTTTTGTTAATCATATGTTAGGGAAAAATCGAATGATTACCTGCAGTACACCAGGAACTACTCGAAATTGTGTGTATGTGCCTATAATATATAATGATCAACAATATATATTGGTTGATACCGCAGGTGTGAGAAAAAGGAAAAAAATAAAGAATACAGCAGAGCAAATTTCTATTGTAAAGACATTGCAGATTATTAAGACCGTCCCGCTCCTGTTGTTCATAGGAGATGTAAATGTGGGGATATCTGATCAGGATTTATCTTTATTACGATTTATTGTAAATAATGGTAAATCTTTAATCATCGTTTTTAATAAATGGGATAAAATATCTCCAAATTTACGTAATAAAACTAAGAATGAATTATATGAAAAAATAAATTTTGTTAATTTTACTCAAATATATTTTATTTCAGCATTATACGGAAATGGCATGAAAACATTATTTCAATCAATTGAAAAAACATATCCTTTTTTTCGTGCTACAAAAATTATTAATACAGCACGTTTGATTCGTATAATGCATGCAGCTATATCTAAGTATCCTCCTCCATTTTTATATGGTAGTAGAATTAAACCTAAATATGTTCATATTGGTAAACACGAACCACTAACTCTAATAATCCATGGTACTCATGTTAGTAAATTACCTGTTGATTATAAACGATATTTAAAAAATTATTTTTATTGTATGCTAAATATTCCAGGTGTTTTATTACATGTACGTTTTAAGGATACTATTAATCCATTTCTTAATAAGTAAAAATATATAAGCATACAATTAATCATAAATTAGTATTTATCTAATAAATCAGCACGTTGGGTGCTGATGATCTGTTGCTTCTATGTAATTTAATTTCAAAATATTGCAAGTATAGCGTCTAATTTTATTTACTAAAATAATATTATTGTTTAAATTATTAGGATATGATGGGATCATATTTATAAGTTTATTTTTCCATGTATCACTATCAATTTTATCATTGAACATCGTATCTAAAAGCTCTAGTATTATTGACACTACAGTAGATGCCCCTGGAGATGCGCCAAGGAGTGCTGATAAAGTACGATCATTAGAACTGACTACTTCTGTTCCAAATTGTAGTATGCCTCTGTTTTTATTATTTTTTTTAATAATTTGAACACGTTGTCCTGCTTTTATTAAAGTCCAATCTGATGGATTAACTGTTGGATAATATTTTTTAAGTTCGTCAATACGTTTCATATCTGACATAGTTAATTGATGAATTAAATATTTAAGTAAATCAAAATTATCTATTCCAGCTTGAAGCATTGGAATAAAATTGTGTTTATTGAAAGAATGAAATAGATCTAACCATGACCCATATTTCAAAAATTTACTACTAAAAGTAGCAAATGGACCGAATAATAAAATTTTATCACCATTTAATATTCTAGTATCCATATGAGGAACTGACATTGGGGGTGTGTTAATGGATGCTTTCCCGTATACTTTAGCTAAATGTTGTGTCACTATTTTTGGGTTTTTTGTGACTAAAAATTGGCCTCCTACTGGAAATCCAGCATATCCACTAATTTCTGGAACATCAGAAGATTGTAACAGGCTAAGGGATCTTCCTCCTGCTCCTACAAAGACATAATTTGTGTGAATACATTTTCTTTGTTTAGATTGTTGATCAATTATATGTACATTCCAAGTTGTGTCGTTATTATGTTTTATGCATTCAACGTCATGTTGTACATACATATTAAAATTTAAACTTTTTTTTAATTTGTTCAATAACTGTTGAGTAAGTGCTCCAAAATTAACATCCGTACCCATCTCCATGCGAGTAGCTGCTATTTTTTGAGATGTGTTACGACCGTTAACAACAAGAGGAATCCACTGATGAATTTGCTGTAGATCTTCAGAAAAAACCATACCACTAAATAAAATACTGCTTTGCAATGCTTGAAAACGTTTTTTTAAAAAATAAACATTTTCTTCACCCCATACAAAACTCATGTGTGGGACACTATTGATAAAAGAACTGGGACACTTAATTACTTGTGTTTGTACTAAATATGCCCAAAATTGCCGTGATATTTCAAATGCTTCATTAACGGCAATAGCTTTTGAGATGTCAATGGAGTAATCTTTGTGGTTATATTGAGTGTAATTGAGTTCACAAAATGCTGCATGTCCAGTGCCAGCATTGTTCCATACATTAGAGCTTTCTTGTGCTGGTTTGTGAAGACGTTCATATATATGAATCTTCCAAGTTGGCTCAAGAATTCTTAAAAACATACCAAAAGTTGCACTCATGATTCCAGCACCAATCAACACTACATCTGCATGAGATGTAATTTTAATTAAATGATGTTGTTTAGTGAAAACATCAGTATTACTCATTTTTATAACTTAATAAAATTATATTTAGCGTCTTTTTTGATTTTTAATAATAAAAAAAATAAAACTTTTAGTATGATAATATAAATTATTTGTCATATAGTAAGCTTTTTAATGTAATTAATCTACTTTTAATTTTAGTGTAATTAAGTTATTTTTTGACAAGAGCATAAATAAGTTATAAAAATATAATAAAACTACTATTCAATTAAATTTAAAATTATCAAATATAAAGATATTATTAATATAATAGCTTGTTATCAGGTCAAAAATATAATTTTTTTATATAAACTTTATATATAACAATATATTTGTTGATGATTATCATATCAATATGTATAACTTTGATAGAATTTGTCATGATAAATTTTTGCAACTTACATGTTAAAACTTGATTAATTACATAATTTATGCTAAAAATGACATTTTTAGATATTGTATTATACATAATGTGATTTAATGAGCTTAAGGTGTTGGTCTTGATTATTTGGTTGTGGGTTGAGTTAATGGTGAGTTTTAATATTAATATGGGCGAGATTGGTTAAGGTATTGTGTGTTATATTTGGATAGTCTTAAAGTATAATGATGGAACTATACTGTAGTGTATAGTGGTGTAATTTATTTAGTTATTCGTTATGTTAGATAATTTCATGTTACGTTGTATTAAAGAGGCTTTAACTTTTGATGATGTCTTAATCGTTCCGTCTTGTTCAAAAGTACTTCCTACGGAAACGGTTTTAAAAAGTTCGCTTACTAGTTCTGTTGCTTTAAATATTCCTATTGTATCGTCAGCAATGGATACGGTGACTGAATCAGATTTGGCCATTGCTTTAGCTCAGGAGGGTGGTTTAGGTTTTATTCATAGAAATATGTCCGTAGAGAAACAAATTAATGAAGTACGTAGAGTTAAACGTTATGAGAGTGGAGTGGTAACTAATCCAAAGTGTGTTACTCCTGATACGACCTTGCTGCAAGTGAAAGAGTTAACTGCTTGTAATGGGTTTGCTGGTTATCCAGTTGTTATGAATACGAATGAATTGGTGGGTATTGTTACAAGTCGTGATGTTAGATTTGTTAACAATTTATCAAATTTAGTGTTTTCTGTTATGACTCCTAAAGAACGTTTAGTTACAGTACGAGAAGAAGAAAATAGGGAAATAGTATTGAGTAAAATGCATGATAAGAGAGTAGAAAAAATTTTATTGATTGATTCTTTATTTCATCTTAAAGGTATGATTACGGCAAAAGATTTTGAAAAAGCAAAACGTAAGCCACATGCTTGCAAAGATGATTATGGAAGATTATGTGTTGGTGCTGCTATTGGGGTAGGAAATGATTATAAAGAACGTGTTGAAGGATTGGTTGCTGTTGGTTTAGATGTATTGCTTATTGATTCTTCTCATGGACATTCAGATAGGGTTTTAGATTGTATTAAAACTATTCGAAATATGTATCCTGATTTGTCTATCATAGGGGGTAATGTTGTTACGAAAGAGGGGGCTTTAGCGCTGGTAAAATCTGGTGCTAGTGCAGTGAAAGTCGGTATTGGGCCTGGTTCTATTTGCACTACTCGTATCATTACTGGTGTAGGAATTCCTCAAATTACAGCTATTTCTGATGTAGCGGAAGCATTAAAAAATATGAGTGTTCCAGTCATTGCGGATGGAGGCATTCGTTTTTCGGGGGATATTGCTAAAGCGATAGCGGCTGGCGCGCATTGTGTAATGATTGGTTCGTTACTAGCAGGTACAGAGGAATCGCCAGGAGATATAGAATTTTATCAAGGTAGGTCTTTTAAAACTTATCGGGGTATGGGATCTTTAGGAGCTATGTATCAAGGTTCTGCTGATCGATACTTTCAAGAACAGGATTCTGTTATTAGTCATAAATTGGTACCGGAAGGTATAGAAGGACGTGTTCCTTATAAAGGAAATTTGGAGGCAATTATACATCAATTAATGGGAGGCGTACGTTCTTGTATGGGTTTAACAGGTTGCGTTACTATTAATGATTTAAGAACACAGGTTAAATTTGTGCGTGTTAGTCCTTCTGGTATGAGAGAAAGTCATGTGCACGATGTAATGATAACAAAAGAATCACCCAATTATCGTGTAAGATGATTAATGATGAAAATGTTACGTATGTATAAATAAATATGTTATTCACGTGGTGTAGTCGGTGTTATTAGTCACTAAACATGTGGTTAATTAATGAATGATGAATGTAAATCGAAGGAAAAGATATAGTATAAAATACAATGACCATCGTATTTTAGTGATAGATTTCGGATCTCAATATACTCAGTTGCTATTGAGAAGAATTCGTGAACTGGGGGTATATTCTGAACTTTGTTCGTGGAATATTAGTGAATCCCAAGTATTTGCCTTTAATCCTAAAGGTATTATTCTTTCTGGAGGGCCTCATAGTGTTAACGAAAGGCATGCTCCGTATATTCCTGAATTTTTTTTTCAATTAGGTGTACCTATATTTGGTATTTGTTATGGTATGCAGATTATGTCGTTGCAATTGGGTGGGCAAGTAACACATGCAATTGTACAGCGTGAATTTGGTTGTTCTCAGATAACAATTCTTTCTGAAAATGTTCTTATAAATGACATTTATGATTGTGTTGATGGTGTGACAGGGCGTTTAACGCTTGATGTATGGATGAGTCATGGAGATGTTATTACTACTGTTCCTAAAGGTTTTAGTATTATTGGTGTTAATAAATATAATCAAGTTGCTATTATGGCCAATGAAGATCGTCGTTTATATGGTGTACAATTTCATCCGGAAGTTACTCATACTAAAAAAGGAAAATTTATTTTGGAGCGTTTTATTACATGTATCTGTCGTTGTCAATCTTCTTGGAAAATAACTAATATTATAAATAATGTTGTTATGGATATTCGGATGAAAGTGGGTAAGGATAAAGTAGTGCTTGGTTTGTCAGGTGGGATTGATTCTCTTGTTACAGCTTTGTTACTACGACGTGCAATTGGCCGTCAATTTATTTGTATTTTTATTGATAATGGATTGTTATTAAATTATGAATTTAACAGGATTAGAGATGTATGTGCTAAAAATTATAATTTGGATGTTATTTATGTATCTAAAGAACAACAATTTTTAAATGCTTTAATTGGAGTTGTTGATCCAGAGGAAAAAAGAAAAGTAATTGGAAGGGTTTTTACAGAAGTGTTTGAAGAACAAATTCGTGGTTTAGTAGGAGTGAAATGGTTAGCTCAAGGCACGATATATTCAGATGTTATTGAATCTGGTAGGACCTTTTCTTCTGGTAAAAATGTAATTAAATCACATCATAATGTAGGTGGTTTTTTTGGAATTATGGGTATTCGGTTATTGGAGCCTATAAGAAATTTATTTAAAGATGAAGTTCGTAACATTGGGGTAGATTTAGGTTTGCCTTATGATATAGTTTATCGTTATCCATTTCCAGGTCCTGGTTTAGCTGTTAGAATATTAGGTGAGGTAAAAAAGGAATATTGCGACATTTTACGTAAAGTAGATTTTATTTTTATTGAGGAGTTGAAGCGTGATAATTTGTATTACAAAGTTAGTCAGGCTTTTGCAGTGTTTTTACCTATATATTCAGTAGGGATACAAGGTGATCGACGTAAATATAAATGGGTGATAGCACTGCGCGCGGTAGAAACTGTAGATTTTATGACAGCACATTGGGTTTATTTATCTTATGATTTTTTAAATAAGGTATCTAATCGTATTGTTAATGAAGTTGAGGAGGTATCTCGTGTAGTGTACGATATCTCTTCTAAACCTCCAGCTACTATTGAATGGGAATAAACATATAAGTTTAAATGTTAAGGTTTGTATATTTATGTCGTCTATAAAATAAACAGTTGAGAAAGATTTGTATTATATAGTGATTTTTTAAGATTGTTTGATTTTTTTTGTATGTATTATTGATAAAAAATTGAAACAATGAGGATTAAGAGTAAGTGTTGTCTATACTGAGATATATATTATATGGACTGTTATTTATATGGATTTATAATGTTTTAAATATATATATATATATATATACGAATTGTTTAAGTTATGTTGTTGTTTTTGATAGAATTAGGTATAGTGTTTTATTGTAATAATGATTTTTATATGTAGATGGATTTGTTGTTGTAGTTTTTAAAAATATTTTATATTAGATTTTAATGAGCACTGAATTATATCAGAAATTATTTGAAGGTTGGTTAGGGGAGTTAGAGTTAAATTTTGCCGTGCGTAAGGGACGTAGTGTACTGACAAAATGTAAACATGTTGGTCCATTTTACGTGAAAAAAAGTTTTTATTCAGATAATGATAATACTCCGCACGTATATTTATTGCATCCTCCTGGTGGATTAGTTGGAGGAGATAAATTGATGTTAGACGTTCAATTAGAATCAGGGAGTCGTGCATTGTTAACGACACCTGGTGCTGCTAAATTTTATAGCAGTAACGGAATGTGTGCAGTACAGAAAAATACGTTTAAGTTGGAAGGTAATACTGCTTTTGAATGGGTTCCGCAGAGCAGTATTTTTTTTCCTAAAACAAAAGCAAAAGTAGATACTACTTTTATTATAGAACAAGGATCTAAAGTTATATCTTTTGAAATGTTACATTTTGGAAATGTGTCATTGGGTGCAGATGTTTATCCAGAAGAAGTAGATATTTGTTTGAATGTTTTTTTATATAATTCTGTTGGTTTACAAGAACGTTTGCGAATAAACAAATTAAATTGTGTTATTAAATTAGGTGGATTTCAAATAAGTGCTTTACTTTTCGCTATTCCATCAGATGAAGAGATATTAAATAAAGTACGCAAACTAATTACATCGGTTAAACATTTTCAAATTGGAGGCGCTACGTTGTTGGATGAGATTCTTGTAGTACGATTATTAGGTAATGATAATCAATACTTAAAAAGTTTGTTGCATTGTATTTGGTATACTATACGTCCTGTTATAATTGGGAGAGAAGTTACTGTACCTCGCATTTGGTCGACATAAATAAGGAATATTTATTTATATGAAGTTATTACCCCGTGAAAAAGATAAATTATTGTTATTTATAGCAGCATTATTAGCGGAAAGACGTCGTAATCGTGGATTAAAATTAAATTATCCAGAAGCAATAGCACTGATTAGTTCTATAATTTTAGAGGGTGCTCGCGAAGGGAAAACTGTTGCTGAATTGATGGATATAGGTAAAAATGTGTTGACTAGGGATGATGTTATGACGGGAATACCTGAAATGATCACTAATATACAAGTAGAAGCTACTTTTACTGATGGAACTAAATTGGTGACGATACATGATCCAATAATTTGATAATGAATTAGTGAAGATAGAAATAATATGATTCCAGGTGAATTACGTTTTTCTTGTGGAAAAATAGAATTAAATGTTGGAAGGGAGCGGGTGTTGGTAACTGTTGTGAATTATGGAGACAGACCTATACAAATTGGTTCACATTTTCATTTTTATGAGGTTAATTCTGCTTTAAAATTTAATCGAGCTATTGTTCGTGGTTTTCGCTTAAATATTCCCTCGGGAACAGCAGTACGTTTTGAACCAGGACAGTCTAGGACTGTAGAACTTGTAAAGTATGCAGGAGCATGTAAAATTTATGGATTTTGTAAAGAAATTATGGGTGAATGAAATTAATTATGAATACGATATTATCTAGATATGATTATGCTTCTTTATTTGGCCCAACTGTTGGTGATTCTGTACGTTTAGCAGATACTGAATTGTGGATAAAGATAGAAAAGGATTTTACTGTTTACGGAGAAGAAGTGAAATTTGGGGGAGGTAAGGTCATACGAGATGGTATGGGTCAAGGGCAAATGAGTAGTGCAAATTGTGTTGATTTAGTATTAACTAATGCAATGATTATTGATTATTGGGGGATAGTAAAAGCAGATATTGGTATAAATAATGGTCGTATATCAGGTATTGGAAAAGCAGGAAATCCAGATGTGCAACCAGATGTAACGATATATATTGGACCAGGTACAGAAGTAATAGCAGCAGAAGGGAAAATTGTTACAGCTGGAGGTATTGATTCTCATGTTCATTTTATTTGCCCTCAACAAGCAGAAGAAGCGCTGTGTTCTGGAGTTACTACATTTATTGGAGGGGGTACTGGTCCAACAACAGGGAGTAATGCAACAACTTGTACTCCAGGCCCTTGGTTTTTATCTCGTATGCTGCAGGTAGCGGATACTTTACCTATTAATGTTGGGCTTACCGGTAAAGGTAGCGCTTCTTTACCTGATGCTTTAGAAGAGCAAATAATTGCTGGGGCGATTGGTTTAAAGGTGCATGAAGATTGGGGAGCAACGCCTGCTGTTATTGATTGTTGTTTGGATGTGGCTGATCGGTTTGATGTGCAGGTTTCTATTCATACTGATACTTTAAATGAATCAGGATTTCTTGAGGATACTGTATCTGCGATTAAGGATAGGACGATCCATGCTTATCATACTGAGGGTGCAGGTGGTGGGCATTCTCCGGATATTATACGTATGTGTGGATTTAATAATGTGTTGCCATCGTCTACTAACCCTACCATGCCTTACACTGTTAATACGATAGATGAACATTTAGATATGATGATGGTGTGTCATCATCTTGATCCCAATATTCCTGAGGATATGGCATTTTCAGAATCTAGAATTCGTAGGGAGACAATTGCAGCTGAAGATGTACTACATGATCTTGGAGCTTTGTCCATGATTTCTTCTGATTCTCAGGCTATGGGGCGAGTTGGAGAAGTTATTTTGCGTACTTGGCAGACAGCACACAAAATGAAATTACAGCGTGGTTCATTATTAGGTGATGATAAATATAATGATAATACTCGTATAAAAAGATATATAGCTAAGTATACTATTAATCCAGCAATAACTCATGGCATTTCTCATGAAGTTGGTTCTGTTGAAATTGGAAAATTAGCGGATTTAATATTGTGGTCTCCTGCTTTTTTTGGAGTTAAGCCAGAATTAATAATAAAAGGTGGTATGATTGTTGCTTCTGTTATGGGAGATCCTAATGCTTCTATACCTACTCCACAACCAGTGCATTATCGATTAATGTTTGGAGCACGTGGTAGTGCAAAACATTCTACACGTATGACATTTGTATCTCATGTTGCGTATAATTCAGAATTGATAAATTGTTTGCAGTTGGTTAGTTTGATTGGTGAAGTTTGTAAATGTAGAAATATTCAAAAAAAGCACATGATTAATAATTCTTGGCAACCAATTATTGAAGTAGATTCACAAACTTATCAAGTACGCGCAAATGGAGAGTTATTAACTTGTGATCCTGCATCTGTATTACCAATGACGCAACGTTATTTTTTGTTTTAATATGAAATAGTATTATTTCTTAATATATATGACATGTAAAATATTGTGCAGTAGTTAGATGCTGAAAATTGTCTTTTTGATTGTTAGACAATAATATAATTATAGGTACTGGTAAGTTTGATAATAATAATAAACTGTAATATAATGTATAATGTTGAGTGATATTTAGTCAATTTTTTTTTGCAGTTGTGTTGTATGATAAAAGTTATGCATGTGAGGGTATTATGGGTATTGCGTTCACAGTACATTTATTGGATAGATATTTATAGTATAAAAAATGTGAGGACTTGGTTTGAATTTTTGTATTTTTTTGTATGTGTTTTGATAGTCTGTATATTATAAGGTCGTATTATTTATCCTAATGAAATATATTTTTTATAAAATTGATTATATATGTAATATATCATGGAGTAGAAAATTGAGCTAAATTTATGATGTTTTTTACTTAAAAGAATTTAAATAAAAATAATTTTTTAATAGTTTATTGGTGATTTGTATTAAAATGGGCACTATGTATACTACTAACAACGTTAATACATTATTGTCTTTAATGCAATTAATTAGTTCTAATTTCCCCTTGGGAGGTTTTGCTTATTCACGAGGTTTAGAATCGGCTATTGAATATAAATGGGTGAATTCTATAGACGCTTTTATTGATTGGCAACAACAATGGATTGATGGACCATTGGTCTATTTAGAGTGGCCTATGCTTAAACGTTGTTATTATTATACTAAAATTAAAGATGAAATGAGTTTTTCAAAATGTGTATCACAAATATTGTCATATCGTGATACTCGAGAGTTTAGATTAGAAGAACAACAGCGTGGAAAGGCATTAACTAAAATAATACAACAATGGTATCCACTTATTGATGATAAAATTTGGTTATCAGCTTTAGAACAGAGTGGTTTAGCATCTTTATCATGGTTAGGATGTATGTGGGGTATTCCCTTAAAACATTTGGCATTAGGATATGCTTATAATATGTTAGAATCTTCTGTAATGGTGGGGTTGAAGTTGATACCTTTTGGTCAAAAAACTGCTCAGAGACTATTGAGATATTTAATAGAGTTTTTGCCGAATGCTTGGAAAAAAGCACATATGATAACAGATCATGAATTAGGAAGTAGTTTTCCATTGCAATCTATCGCATCTTCTTGCCATGAGACACAATATTCGCGATTATTCCGTTCTTAAATTACTTGATTTCAGTAGAAATGTATGTAGTATCATATATTATATGAAAGTTAATTTTGATTTTAGGAATATATTTTGTTACACTATCAACATAGTAAACCATTTCGTATAGGGGTAGGTGGTCCGGTAGGGTCAGGTAAGACTGCGTTGCTTGAAGTGTTATGTAAAAGTATGAAGGCTAATTATCAATTAGCAGTAGTGACAAATGATATTTATACTAAAGAAGATCAGCGTATTTTGACAGATGCAAATGTTTTATCGGCTGATCGTATTGTCGGTGTAGAGACTGGAGGATGTCCGCATACTGCTATTCGTGAAGATGCTTCTATGAATTTATTAGCTGTGGAAGAATTAACATGTAAATTTAAGAATTTGGACATTATTTTTATTGAAAGTGGTGGAGATAATTTAAGTGCCACTTTTAGCCCGGAATTATCAGATTTGAATTTGTATGTTATTGATGTAGCTGCAGGTGATAAGATACCTAGGAAAGGTGGACCAGGTATTACACGTTCTGATTTTTTAATAATTAATAAAATTGATTTAGCTGAGTATGTAGGAGCATCATTGGAAATCATGGCTCGAGATACAAATCATATGCGTAAAAAACTGCCATGGTCTTTTACTAATTTGAAAACAGGTTATGGTGTTCAATCTGTTATCGATTTTATTATGATGAAACGATCATTTTTATAATTTAAAATCTGATTATATTAAGAGTGTGTTGATGGTAATGTTGCCTTAATAATGGATATGTAATGACATCTATATAAATAATTAAAATATATGTATATTTTTTATTATGGTTATTTTTTGCATATTTTCATATCTTTACTTTAAAATATTTTGCAAATGGGTGTTTCTGTTTAGAAGTAAATTGTTATAAATTAAATATAGTAAGCGTTAGAGGTATAATTATATTTTATCTTTTAGTATAATAGGGTTATTATGATTGTATTTATAATAATTCCAAGCATTTATAGAAGCGTAGATTAACCTAGCAAATAACATCATAAAACTGATTAATAATATCCATTTGATAATGTGTATTTTTTTTTTTTCATGAAAATAATTAGCAATTTGTTGAAATAGTTTTAATGAAACATTTTTAGTCATAATATTATAAATTTTCTATAAAGTATATATTTTTATTTAATTATAAAGAATTGTTTGTTTTATTAGAAATATATTATTGTAGTATATATTTTGTTATGAGAAATATTATTTTTGATTTAAAAGTATTAGATTTAAATTAATAAGAATTAGTTATTTTTAAGATGATTAATTGATATGGTGTAGGAATTAATTATTTAATATTTTTTAAGTTATTTATTATGTTTTATGTTGATATAGTTAATGTTATATATAAATATATAGGTTTTTAATAATTGCTAAAATTATATTAAATATTAATAATAGGTATTTATATTTTTTGATAGGTTAATTGATGGTTTTTATATTAATTGAATTTGGATCTACACATTGTCATTATAATTTATTGTAAATATTTATTGATTTAAATAATAGTAATAGCACAAATAAATTATATTCTATCGTTTTAGTATTTAAACTTGATTGTATATGTATTAAAAATAAATAATTTAATGTATCTATGTGGTTTTTTATGTTATGAAAAAGATTCTACAAAAAAATCAATTTAATAATATCCTATATTTATCCAATAAATATAGGATATTATTATAAATTGTAATTATAAAGTGTAATTTCTCAAGGTTGAGTATTTGATTTTATGGAGAATGAAATTGATATGAAAATAGTTGAGATAAAACATCCATTAGTACAGCACAAATTAGGATTAATGCGCACTTGTGATATTAGCACTAAACGTTTTAGAGAATTATCTTCAGAATTAGGAAGTTTATTAGCTTATGTAGCTACCGATGATTTAGAGATGGAAATAGTAACTATTAAAGGATGGTGTGGGTTAGTTGAAATTTCACGTATTAAAGGAAAAAAAATAACAGTGGTACCAATTTTACGAGCTGGATTGGGTATGATGAATGGTGTGTTAGAACATCTTCCTAATGCTCGTATCAGTATAATAGGGATGTATCGTAATAAAATTACTCTTGAGCCAATTCCATATTTTCATAAATTTGTTTCTAATATTCATGCACGTATAGCTATGGTATTAGATCCTATGTTAGCTACTGGTGGATCTATAATTGCTACTGTTGATTTATTAAAAAAATTTGGATGTAATAATATAAAAGTTTTATCAATAGTAGCAGCTCCAGAAGGAATCGAAGCTTTGGAAAAAAAACATTCAGATATTGAATTATATTTGGCTTCTATAGATCAAAAAATTGATAAACACGGGTATATTATACCAGGATTTGGTGATGCCGGTGATAAAACATTTGGAACGAAATGACATATAAAAATCTTTATGTAATTTACAAAATGTTTATTTAAAAAAATTGTTCGCAGATTTTACTAAAAAATAATATGCATTGAAATAGTGTTACAAAATTTTATGATTTTTTCAATTTATTCGTTATATATTTTTCCATAATAGTTTGTCTAATTTAGATTATGTTATTAAAAATTAATAGCATCTTTTTTATATATTTTTTCTAATCTACAGGAGATGTAGATGTAAGTATGTGTATGCTTATGTGTTTATTGTGTATCATTTATATAGTTTAATATAATCTTATGATGATCAGTGGGTGTAAAACATTTAAATACTTGTTCGACAGTACCAGTTTGGTTTATTAAAAAACTGATACGATGTATGCCTTTATATGTTTTCCCCATAAATTTTTTTTCTCCCCATACTCCAAATTTCTTGGTAATTTGATTATTTTCATCAGAAAGTAAAGTGAAATTTAACGTTTCTTTTTGAGAAAATTTTAAAAGTTTTTCTGGTTCATCGTTACTAATTCCTATAATTTCTATACCCACTTTTTTGAATATATTCATATTGTTTCGTAATTTACATGCTTGTATAGTACAACCTGGTGTCATGGCTTTAGGATAGAAATAAATAAGAACTTTTTTTCCTGTAAAAGAATTAAGAGTAATAAAAATACCATTTTGGTTAGGTAAATTAAATGGTGGTGCTATATCTCCAGGTTGTAATAACTTCATATTAATATTCCTTTAATTATTAATTATATTATATAAATTGACTAACTTACAATTAATTTTAATACTATTTTTCATTTTGTATAGAATATAATTGAATTATTTAATAAAAATATTTTACATTTGTAATATAATAATGATAAAAAATTAGAGTTTAATATAAAGAAGTAAAAATTTTGTTTTAAGTGTTATTGTGCGTTTAAACATTTTTTAAAGAATCATAATTTACTTAATAATCAAAAATATAATGAAAATGGTTTTTAATTAATTTAAAATGTTAAACAGCAGTAAAAGGTATCTGTATTCACCGCATAAATATAGAATGTGATATAGAGCTGTATATCCTTCTTAAGGATATACAGCTGAATTAATTTGTTCATGTTTGTTATATAATTATAAAATTGTAAATTTTATATTTATAATATGTAGAGAATAGTTAATATTTTATTTAATTTTTTTATTATTTTTTAATAGTTACTTTTTATTGAATAAAAATGTTTTGTAGTTTTATTATTTGGAGATAATAGCTCATGTTTACGGGAAGTATAGTAGCATTAATTACCCCCATGGATTTAACAGGTGCTGTAGATAGAATGAGTTTAAAGAAACTTGTTGATCATCATGTGGCTAGTGGTACATCAGCTATTGTTTCTGTCGGTACAACTGGAGAAATGTCTGGGCTTACACATGAAGAACACGTTGACGTAGTGATGTGGACTTTAGAGTTTAGCGATGGTAGATTGCCTGTTATAGCAGGTACTGGTGCAAATTCGACTGTAGAAGCTGTTGCATTAACCAATAAATTTAATGGTAGTAATATAGCAGCTTGTTTAAGTGTCACTCCTTATTATAATCGTCCTAATCAAGAAGGGTTATTTCAACATTTCAAAGCTATCTCGGAAAGTACAGAATTACCACAGATATTATATAATGTTCCGATACGCACTGGTTGTGATATGTTGCCTGTAACTGTTTCTCGTTTAGCAAAGATAAAAAATATAGTCGGTATTAAAGAAGCAACAGGAAATTTAAGTCGAGTAAATCAATTAAAACAATTAGTGCATGAAGATTTTATGTTATTAAGTGGAGATGATGTAAGCGCATTAGATTTTATGAAATTGGGGGGTTCGGGGGTAATTTCTGTTACAGCAAATGTCGCGGCAAAGGAAATGGCTGAGTTGTGTAAATTAGCAAATGAAAATGATTTTTCACATGCGCAACATATTAACCGTAAATTGATACCTGTGCACCAAGCATTATTTATTGATTCTAATCCTATACCAGTGAAGTGGGCTTGTAAGGAATTAGGATTGATATCACATTATACTTTACGTTTACCTATGACCTCTTTATCTGAAGTACATCGTAATGTGTTAAAGAAAGCTTTAATTAATGCAGGATTATTTCATGTTAAATGAAATTACAAGTAACCCCTTATATAAGGGTGATTATTTTAATTTTTTAGAGATTTTTTTGTGTGTGATATTATTGTCAGGTTGTTCTTTTGGACCATATCAGGAAGATCGTTGTAGACTTAATGGTAATTTAGGGTATTTAAATACTACACCCTTGGCTGAATTAAATTTACCAGAAGATTTGGATGTTATATTACCCATATCATATGATGACTATGTTGTCCCTGTTATCAAAAAATTTAATTCTAGTACTCAAAAAGTAGGTAAGCAATTGAATATATGTCCTCCATCAGTCTTATCTACAGATATATTGCATGAATCTTGTTTGATTAACATTGAAGATTAATTTTGGAGTTAAATCTGCATCTTGTATACCTTTATCTTTGGATGTGCGCAGAGTATTGTATAAAAACGATAATTATATAATGATGATTATACACAACCAATCTTAGCATTTTTGTGATATATTATGAGATTAATATTAATCATGTGTTAGTAGTATATCTTCTATGATCTTTTGATATATAGAATGAAGTAATTTTAAATCGATTAGATCGATATACTCGTTGATTTTATGAATAGTATGATTACGTGCGCCTAATTCTATGACTTCTGCTCCCATCTTAGCAATAAAGCGTCCATCAGAAGTACCGCCTGTAGTTTCTAAGCGAGGTGTAAATTTTTGATAATATTTCACTGCATTGATTACAACATTAGTTAATTTTCCAGGTTTGCTAAAATAAGGTTCTGCAGAAAGTTTCCAATCAACATGATAATTTAAAGTATGGTGTCTGAATATTTCATTCGTATACTTTTTAATTTTATTAATAGGACATTTGTCATTAAATCGAAAATTACAGTTTAGTATAACGTTTTGAGGTATGACATTATTGCTATTATTATTGTTATTAGTATAAATATTGCTAATTTGAACAGCAGTAGGAGGAAATAATCTACTTATTTCTTTGTCCCATGTAGTTTTTAAGAGATTTGATAATGCTGGAATAACTAAATGTATTGGATTTTTAGAAAATTGAGGATACGCTACATGTCCTTGTGTCCCGTGTATTGTTAATTTCGCAGTAAGTGAACCGCGTCTTCCATTTTTTATAACATCGCCTAATTGTTGTTGACTAGATGGTTCACCTACTATGCAATAATCTATGTGTTCGTTGCGCATTATTAGAGTATCTACAACTTTTGTGGTTCCGTTGATACCAGTTCCTTCTTCGTCAGAAGTGATGAGAAACGCAAGTCGTCCTTGGTAATTAGAATTTTGAGTGATGAAATTGTTAGCCGCTACTAACATAGCTGCTAACGCGCCTTTCATATCCACTGTACCTCTTCCATTTAATGTATTATCATTGATTAATCCTGAAAACGGGGGGTAATTCCAACACTGCAGATCTCCAGGATCTACCACATCAGTATGCCCGATAAATAATAATGTGCGTTTTTGATTTCTTTTACAACTATGAAATGCCCAAAGATTAAGAGTATCATTAAAATGCATTAGTTCTATATTAAAACCTAGTTTTTGTAAATAATTTGTAATAATTTCATGACAAATATGATGTTTGGGGTTTACTGAAGGTTGCTGAATTAATTTTTGAGCTAGTGTTATTAGCGGTGAATCATTCATGTAGTATTTTCCTAATTACAATAGTTGTGCTTAGTACGGTATCGCAAGTTCAATATCACATATGATTGAATATACATTCAATCATATGTGATATTGAAATAATAAATTATTCATATTTATAAGCATATAAAATTTGTTTATGAAACTGCATGTTTTTGATTGCCTGTTTATTTAAGATTTTTTAATAGTTTATATGATTTTTTGATTATATAATCTACAGTAAAGTCAAAAAATTTAAATAATTGATTTGATGGAGCTGATTTTCCAAATGTATTCATGCCGATAATTTCACCATATAATCCAACATATTTATACCAATAATCAATACTGCTAGCTTCAATAGCTATTCTATTAATTACTGCATTTGGTAATATGTATTCACGGTATGATTTATCTTGCCGATCAAATATGTTAGTAGAAGGTAAAGAAATAACTCGTATTTTGTAGCCCTCTTCAGTTAAGCGATAGTATGAATTTATTGCTAATGTTATTTCTGATCCAGTAGCAATTATAATTAATTCAGGGATATTTTGACAGTCTTTAAGAATGTATCCCCCACGAGCAATGTTATTAATTTGAGTTTCTGTGCGTTCTTGTTGCATGAGATTTTGTCTTGATAAAATCAGTGCGGTTGGTCCGTGATGTTCGATTGCTGCTTTCCAGGCGACAGCTGTTTCTACTTGATCACAGGGACGCCATACTATTAGATTTGGAGTCATGCGTAAATTGGCTAATTGTTCTATAGGTTGATGAGTCGGGCCGTCTTCCCCTAATCCAATAGAATCATGAGTATAAATCATGATATGGTGGCTATTCATTAATGCTGCCATACGAACAGCATTACGTGCATACTCAACAAATGTTAAAAATGTAGCAGTGTAGGGTAAAAAGGTTCCGTAATGAGCAATTCCATTTGCAATTGCAGTCATTCCAAATTCGCGTACACCATAATGAATGTAATTTCCGGCAGGATTTTTTATAATAGAAGAAGATTGAGAGCAAGTGGTTAAATTGCTAGGTGTTAAATCTGCTGATCCACCAAAAAGTTCTGGTAATTTTTTAGAAAAGGATTCAATTACAATTTGAGAAGCGTGACGTGTAGCAATGTTTTGAGGATTCATTTGTAAATTTGTAATGAATTTTTGTGTTTTTTTATGCCAATTATCAGGTAATTTTCGTTGTATTCGTCTTATTAGTTCTTTTGCTAAATTAGGATAAGTGATTTCGTATTTATAAAATAGTTGTTGCCAAGTATCTTCTTTTGTTTGACCTAGTATAGTAGCATTCCATAGTTTATATATTTCTTTTGGTATAATAAATTGAGGCTCATTCCAATGAAGTGCTTTTCGAGTGGCGGCAACTTCTTCTTCTCCTAATGGTGCGCCGTGGGCGTTGTGTGTTCCGCTTTTATTTGGAGCTCCAAAAGCAATAATAGTATTGCATATTAATAACGATGGTTTGTCTAATATGGCTTTGGCTTGATCAATCGCAACTTTAATCGCGTTTCTATTATGGCCATCTATATTACGTATTACATGCCATCCATAAGATTCAAAGCGCATGGCAGTATTATCCGTAAACCATTCTGTTACATCTCCGTCTATAGAGATTCCGTTATTATCATAAAACATAATTAATTTATTTAGTTTCATAGTTCCGGCTAACGCGCAAGCTTCATGTGAAATACCTTCCATCATGCATCCGTCTCCTAAAAATACATAGGTATAATGGTTAATGATATTAAATTGCGCGCGATTGAATTGAGCTGCTAGTGTGCGTTCAGCAATGGCGAATCCTACAGCATTAGCGAGACCTTGTCCTAATGGACCTGTTGTAACTTCAACTCCCTCAGTGTGTCCGTATTCTGGATGGCCCGGTGTTTTAGAATGTAATTGTCTAAAATTTTTTAGATCTTCTATAGATATGTTGTATCCAGTTAAGTGTAGTACGCTATAAAGTAACATTGACCCGTGTCCATTAGATAAAACAAATCGATCTCTATTAATCCAATTTGGATTGTTAGGGTTATGATTTAAGTAGTCTCTCCATAGTACTTCAGCGATATCGGCCATCCCCATGGGACATCCTGGATGTCCAGAATTAGCTCGTTGTATGGCGTCTATGCTTAATATACGTATAGCATTAGCTAATATTCTTTCTGATAACATAAAGTGTGTTCCTATGTTGAATATTTTAATTAAAAGAAAATTTTTCTGTTGATTCCTAGAGAATTTTTGAATACATGAAGTTAATTTTTTTATATGCTCATTTTATTAGATTATGTTATAAAAAAATTGATTGATATACGGAAATAGGTTTTTTATAAAATTTTATTTCTAAAAGGAAATATTCTATATTTGATAGGCTGTGCATGAAAGTTTAATGATTTTTTGTTATTTAAATAGCAATGGTTATATAATTATATTTGTTTATGTCTATGGGTTTTTAGTTGCATTATAATTAAAGTTTATAATGATATTATTAAAACAATAGTGTTTATGGTTAAGATAATTCGTATTTATTATCCACATATCCAGGGTAGTTATAAAAATTTTTATTTGCTGAATAAATGAAATCTATTATGCCAATTATAAATGAGCCCTACAATTGAAACAACTAAAGGTATATATAATTTAGCGTACACGTACTTTTGAGTCAAGGGGAATAAAAATTATTAAATTAATCCGGAGATGAGATATTTCTAATTTTTTCTATTGTCTTAGTGTTTATTTAATAAGAATAATTATTAGAAATTTTAATAAAAATAATAATAATGAAATGCTCTTTTGTATCTGGTTGTAGATAGACTTTTATGAGTTTACGATACTTTTATTATTATAACTTCTTTTTGGAAGGGGGGTAATTTATTTCTACTTCTATAGAAATGCGTTTAAAACATTGTCTAAAACATTAGCGTTAATATTAGTTATTAATGTATTGCTCGTATCAATTGTATGAGGATCAACACTATCATTCCCCTCTTTAAGATATTCTAAAGTATATTTAAGCGATGTGCCATAAGAATTAAAAAGAATTCTTTTCAAAAGGTAAGTAATAAATGGAGAATGATAGCATTGTTTGGATTGCAGTAATAAATGATATCAATATTCACGTTGTTCTTTACAACTTCAGAAAATTTTTAACTGTTTAATTGATTCATTGTTGACTCTGTGTGATGTTATAGTTGAATGGTGTTCATGATATTTAAAATTAGTTTAAATTTATAAAATATAATTTATTTATCATTAAATATTATGCAATCATATATTTTATATTTATAAAAATGTGTTTTATTGGAAACAGATATGTATTATCTATAATTTTGTATTATACATCACAATATGATATGTAGAGACTGTATATATTTAAAAAATGATTTGTTAATTAGTATATAAAATATAATTTTTTATATTCAATTTTTTATTAGAATAGTAAATTTATTATAATTAATAGTAATTAATATTTAGATGTAATTTTTGATTGGAATAATTATAAAGATCACGATGATGTGGTAGTATTTTTAATATTCAATTAGTATAATTATTAATTTTTAGGGGTAGATAATAATGTATATATTATATGATTGCATATTATAATATGTAATCATAGATGTTACAGTATATATTTTATACTATATAATTTTTGTTTAAAATCATATGGACAATTTAATATTTTATTTTTTGTATTATATGATCTTTGGTACGTAAAAATTTACATGATTATGTAAAACAGAATTAATTAATAGCGTGATAATGTTTAAATTTATTTATAACAGCGATTTTTATTTTAAAAGAGTATATTTTTAGATCGTAATTATCATACAAATTTAACTCTAGTTGTAATTAGAGTTGTTTAATTATATAAAAAGCAATTAATTATATTAATGGGGTTATGTGCAGAAAATAATTATTTTTTTATAATAAAAAGATTTTAGTTATAATTATAATAATTAATAATTATAATTCGATGTTTTGATGGTATTGATGATTCTATATATGCTATATAGAATCATTTTTTAATTATCTATTAATTTTATAAAATATTATTTTATGTATCTTAAAAAGAAATAGAATAATATTCTATTTCTATGTTATTGTAAATTATAATATTGAATATGGTAGTTCTTTTGTAGATAATAGTACGGATGATATTTATTTAATAAAAATTATTAAATAAACTACTATATTTATAGTGATTTATTTTTTTGTAATATGTGAAAAACATAAATTTTCATTAATTAATAATTCAGCGGTATTAAAGTTAATTTGTACAATAAAAGATATTATTTATATATTAATAATTAGTTACAAAAATTCATATGTAAATATAAAATTTATGGACGGGCTATGTTGCAATTATATGTATATTATATGAGATATTATTTTAACTGAAAGAATAATTTCTATTTGGACGGATGTGTTTGTGTGTAGATATATAATTATTATACATATTATTTTAAAATTCATTAAAATAATAGTGTTATTGTGTTATGTTTTTCATATTCCAGTCTATGGAAGGATTTTATTAAATAGTTCGTATGATGTATCTAGAGAATTATTTATAGAAATTAATTCTGATTTTATTAAATATTGGAAGGATAAGTGTCCTGAAGATACATTGGTTATTCGTCAATCTCATGCAGGATCTACCAGACAAGCTATGGCTATATTACAAGGTCTGCGTGCAGATGTAGTCACTTATAATCAAGTAATAGATGTACAAATTTTATATGAACGCGGACACTTGATTCCTGAAGATTGGCAGAATAGGTTGCCACATCGTAGTTCACCATTTTATTCTACCATGGCTTTCTTGGTGCGACGAGGAAACCCAAAAGGAATTTATAATTGGTATGATTTAACTAATGAAGGGTTGAAAATAGTATTTCCTAATCCCAAAACTTCTGGTAATGGACGTTATACTTATTTAGCTGCTTGGAATGTGTTTTTGAAAAATAATGACGGAAATATATTGCAAACTCGAGTTTGGATGGAAAAATTTTTAAAAAATGTAATAGTGTTTGATACTGGAGGACGTGCTGCGACCTCTACTTTTGTTGATCGTAAGCAAGGAGATGTATTAATTAATTTTGAATCCGAAATAAAGTTAGTTCAAAGGCAGTATGGGTCTGATAATTATGAGGTTATTATGCCGACACCGAATATTTTAGTTGAATTCCCAGTAACTTGGATAGATAAAAATGTTATTCGCAATGGCACGGAGGATATAGCGCGTGCTTATTTAGCTTATCTTTATACTCCTTCAGCGCAGAAGATTATTACTAAGTTTGGATATCGTGTAAACATAGCCGATATTATGAAAGTATATCAGAATAGATCTTTTGAGGCTCAATTATTTAGAATAGAGGATCAAGAATGTGGTAATTGGAATACTATTATGAACACGCACTTTAAGCGTGGTGGTGAATTGGATCAATTGTTATCAATAGGACGTCGTTAATGTTATTTTTTTCAGTTAAATATACGTTACCTGGGTTCGGAATAGCATTTGGCAGTAGTTTGTTATTTGTTTGTTTAGTTATATTATTACCTTTAAGTGCTTTGATTATGCAACTCGCTCATATGAGCTTATCTCAATATTGGGATGTAATTACGGACCCAGCATTATTAGTCTCTTATAAAATCACTTTATTAGCTGCTGGATCAGCAACATTATTTAATGCTATTTTTGGTATGTTAGTATCATGGGTGGTAACTAGATATCAATTTCCTGGTCAAAAATTATTAGATGCATTAATGGATTTGCCTTTTGCTTTACCTACAGCAGTAGCAGGGTTAACTTTGGCGACATTGTTTTCAACATCAGGTTGGTATGGTAACTGGTTGTCTAGAGTAGGTATTACAGTATCTTATACGTGGATAGGAATATCTATTGCGATGATTTTTACTAGTATTCCATTCGTAGTGCGAACTGTACAACCGGTGTTGGAGGAATGTACTGTAGAATATGAAGAGGTAGCAGAAACTCTTGGAGCGGATTATTGGCAAATTTTTTATAATGTAATTTTTCCAGAATTGGCGCCGGCTTGGTTATCTGGTGTAGTGTTATCGTTTGTACGTAGTTTAGGTGAATTTGGTGCGGTAATTTTTATAGCGGGAAATATTGCCTGGAAGAATGAAGTTATATCGTTAATTATTTTTATTCGTTTGCAGGAATTTGATTATCCAGCAGCTAGTGCTGTTGCTTCTGTAATTTTAATTATTTCTCTATTATTATTATTTCTTACTAATATATTTCAATTACGAATAAGCCGAAGGTTTAAAGGGTCTTAATGATAAGCATATTAAAGCATTGTGTTAATAGAAATAGTAATAGCTATAACAATAATATTAAATGGAATCAATGGATTTTAATTATTGTAACTATGTTTATTTCGATAATATTATTGTTAGTGCCTTTAATTATGATTTTTGTGGCTGCTTTTTCAGAAGGTTTTAAAATAGTGATAATAAATTTAATAAATTCAGAAATGGTACATGCCGTTTTTTTAACAATTGTTGTAGCGTTATTTACGGTACCTATTAATGTATTTTTTGGTGTGTTAATAGCTTGGTTAGTAACTCGTTTTAAATTTTATGGAAGACAGTTGTTATATATTTCTTTAAATATACCTATTGCTGTTTCTCCTGTAATTGCTGGTTTATTATATTTATTATTTTATACGAATAATAATATAATAGTAAATTGGCTTAATTTATATGATATACAAATAATATTTACATGGATAGGATTAGTATTAGTTACTATTTTTGTTACTTGTCCTTTTGTAGTACATGAGCTGGTTCCTGTAATGATTAATCAAGGAAAACAGGAAGATGAGGCAGCGATACTTCTTGGAGCATCTGGTTGGATGATGTTTCGTTATGTTACTTTTCCAAATATTCGTTGGGCTTTATTATATGGAGCTATTCTTACTAATGCTCGCGCTATTGGTGAGTTTGGAGCGGTATCTATAGTATCGGGGTTAATACGTGGTGAAACATATACTTTATCATTATATGTAGAATTATTATATCACGATTATAACATTGTAGGTGCATTTGTTGCTGCATCGTTATTAGCTTTCATTTCAATTATTATGTTGTTTATAAAGAATTATTTACAAAGTCGTTTAAAATATATTAATTAATATTATGGATTCAGGATAATACATGAGTATTGAGATAGATGGAATCACTAAGTTTTTTGGTCATGATAAAATATTGACTAATATTTCTTTACATATCGAATCTGGAGAAGTAATAGCGTTATTAGGGCCATCTGGTTCTGGTAAAACAACATTATTGCGTATTATTGCTGGGTTAGAACATCATAATAGCGGTGTTTTACGTTTTAGAGGTAAAGATGTAAGTCAACTTAATGCACGTGATCGTCGTGTTGGTTTTGTTTTTCAAAATTATGCTTTGTTTCGTCATATGACAGTATCAGATAATATTTCTTTTGGTATAAGAATGCTACCACGTCGTAATCGTCCAAGTTCTAATCTAATTAGTAAAAAAGTTACACAATTATTAAATATGGTACAACTGGGACATTTAGCAAATAGATACCCTATGCAGCTTTCTGGGGGGCAAAAGCAACGTGTAGCTTTAGCTCGTTCTTTAGCAATTGAACCAGAAATTTTGCTATTAGACGAACCATTTGGCGCATTAGATACTCAAGTGCGAAAAGAATTACGTCGTTGGATTCGTACGCTACATAATGAATTTAAGTTCACTAGTGTTTTTGTCACTCATGATCAAGAAGAAGCTATGGAAGTGGCTAATAGAATAGTAGTTATGAATAGAGGAATCATTGAGCAAATAGGTACTCCTAAAGATATTTGGTGTCTTCCGGCGACTCGTTTTGTTTTAGAGTTTTTAAGCGAAGTTAATTGTATTCAAGGGGTAGTGTGTGGATCGGAATTGTTTATTGGGTCTTATCATTGGGCTTTACCATATATGCCTGCTTTGCAAGGAAAAGTAGAATTGTTTTTTCGTCCATGGGAAATGGATATTAGCAAGGAATCTAATGTGTTATATCCATTACCGGCTAAGATTGTTAATGTTAGTTTACATGGTTATTATTGGCAATTGAGTGTAGAACCTTTAGGTTGGCATCAAGATTTATTGACTATAATTTTAGGAATTAAGGACATTTTTGGTGTTCCAGAATGTGGCGTATGTTGTTATTTAAGTGGTCGTAATGCACGAATATACTCAGGAGAGATACTATTGTGATTTTTTGATATCTTGTGCATTATATAGGATGTGTAGGATGGATGAGTATAGATTAATATACTATTAATTTATATATGTTGTATTGATATAAGGGTAAATGATTAGTGGTTTTTATATTTTAGCGTTGTGTATGTAAATATTGGTTTTATCCATAAGTTTGTGATTTTTAAAGTGTCTATTTCAGCAGATTGTGAGAAATTCTGTAAGGTTATATAGAGAGAGTGAAATAAAAATTTTTAATATATTTTGTATCTGTATAGTAAAGATATATATTTATATATATTATATAAATTATTTTATGTATTTGTTAAATGTGTGCATAGACGTAGGTTTGATTTTTTTTTGATAATCATGTAATCGATAATAATTTATAGAAATTATAAATATTTTGGTGTTTAAAATTGTACATTTATAATGTTTATTGTTTCAATGGAACATGATGTTATCATTTTTGATTGTCATTCAATTTGTGCATATTTGCAAGTAAATGTATTAATGATTCTGTGGTGGAATAATTTAGTGCTTTTTGTGCTATTTTTTTTGCATCGTGATAATATGAGCTACGGATTATTTTTTTGATACGTGGAATAGATATAGAGCTCATACTGAATTCATCTAGCCCCATTCCCAATAGTAGCAGGGTAGTTCTTTCATCTCCTGCCATTTCTCCGCACATAGCTGTCCATTTTCCTTCAGCATGTGAGGCTTCGATGACTTGTTTAATCAATATTAAAATAGACGGAGATATAGGATTATATAGATGAGAAATTAATTTGTTGCCGCGATCTACTGCAAGAGTATATTGAGTTAAATCATTAGTTCCAATACTAAAAAAATCTACTTCTTTAATTAAATGATGAGCTATGATTGCAGAAGCAGGAGTTTCAATCATAATACCTACTTTAATATTTTCGTCAAATTTTTTATTTTCTTTGCGAAGTTGTGTTTTTAAAAAATTTAATTCTGTGTTTAAAGCTTTTATTTCTTCTACCGAGATAATCATAGGATACATTATGCGTAATTTCCCAAAAAAAGAAGCTCGTAAGATAGCACGTAATTGAGTATGTAATATATCTTTTCTATCTAACATAATGCGAATTGCGCGCCATCCAAGGAATGGGTTTTCTTCGTGTGGGAGATGCATGTATGGTAAATTTTTATCACCTCCAATATCCATGATACGTATAACTACTGCTTTGTTAATCATTGATTCGGCTGCATTTTTATAAGCTTTAAATTGTTCTTCTTCTGTAGGTAATGTATTACGATTCATAAATAAAAATTCAGTTCTATATAATCCTATGCCTGCAGCTCCATGTTTTTTAGCTCTAATTATATCATGTATCGTACCAATATTGGCGCATATTTGCACTTGATGTCCATCAAGAGTAATAGTTGGGAGATTCTTTAATTTGGTTAGTTCATATTTTTCAGAAATATATTTCTTTTTTAATGCGTTGAGATTTTCAATAGTTTTTGGAGTTGGATTAATGTAAATTTTATTATTTAAAGCATCGAGTATTATAAAGTCTCCATTAGAAACTTGTTTTGTGATAACACCAGTTCCTACAATAGCTGGTAATTCTAAAGAACGCGCCATAATAGAGGTATGTGAGGTATTGCCACCAGCATCAGTAATAAATCCTAACACTTTTTTTAAATTTAATTGAGCAGTTTCTGATGGGCTAAGATCTACTGCAATAATGATTACTTCTTCATTAATAGCATTTAAATCAACAATTGGGATGCCTAGAATATTCTTTAATAAGCGATTTCCAATGTCTCGTACATCAGTAGAACGTTCTTTTAAGTATTCGTCTTCTAGTTGTTCTAAGGCTTTTGCTTGAGCTTCAATTACTGAATGTACGGCAGCATCGGCACTAAATAGCTCTTCTTTGATAAGAGTGATAATATCTTGTTCAAGTTCTTCATCTTCTAGTAATATAATATGGCCTTCAAAAATAGCTTCTTTTTTTGTGTTTAATTGTTTTTTTACTTTCTCTTTAATTTTTTTTAATTGTTTGGATGTTTCAGCGCGTCCGGAAAGAAACCGATTGATTTCTCGATCAATGGTATCAATGTTAATTTTTTTTGAATTAATGAGAATTTTTTTTTCTTGTAATAGCAACGCTTTTCCGAAGGCGATGCCAGGTGATACTGAGATTCCTGAAATCATAATTCTACCTGCATTAGAGTCATAAATAGTTTATATCTGTAATTGATTGGTTAATGTTTTGTATTATTTAAGTTCAGCAATGAATTTAATTAAATGTTGTACTGCTTGCTCGGCATCTGTACCATTAGCGGAAATGACAATTATAGATCCTTTACTTAAACCTAGTGTTTGTAGTTTAAATAAACTTTTAGCATTTGCTTTTTTTCCATTAGATATTACTGTAATTTCAGAATTAAAGTTTTTTGCTTCTTTTACAAATTGAGTAGCTGGCCGAGTATGCAAACCATTGGCAGCAGTAATTATAATTTCTTTTTGATACATTTTTATCTCCATTTAATTAAAATAACATGATGAAAATAACGTTTCACTCGAATTTATTAAATTGAAACTTTTTTTTATGAATGTAGGCGAGTGAAAATATTATATTAAATTATTTCTAATTTTTTTTATTCCTTCTTTTATGTATATCACATTCAAAATAGAATATGAACTAAAGATATTTTTTCATAAATTCTTAAAATTTTTAGGATATTAGAAAATATAGTATTCTATTTACATAATGTAATTAATTCAATGTTTTTATAAATTTCTTAAAGAATAAAAAAATATATAACGTTTTATCTGTGTAAAACAAACATAGAAAACACTTTAAACAAGCGTTTTCTACGTTATTTAACATTAATAGAAAAATAGATTTCTATTGTTATAGGTTTGAGAATAATACGGTACTTAAATATCGTTCAGCAGATGATGGGAGTACAACCACTATATTTTTGGTAGCGTAAGCTTTATTTTTTTGTAATTCTATTGCTGCTGCTAGTGCAGCACCTGAAGAAATACCAGCTAAAATTCCTTCTTTTTCCATTAAATGCTTAGCATAGCTAATAGCTGCATCTATACTTACTGTTTCTACGTGATCAATTACAGTTAAATCAAGATTTTTTGGAATAAAACCAGCACCGATACCTTGGATTTTATGCGGTGCTGGTTTTATACTTTGTCCGGATAATGTCTGTGTAATTATTGGAGAATCTTTTGGTTCTACTGCAACAATAATAATTTTTTTATTTTTTTTTGTATGTTTAAAAAATCTTCCAACTCCTGTGATAGTGCCTCCTGTGCCAACTCCGGCTACAAATATGTCTATTTTTCCATTAGAATCGTTCCAAATTTCAGGTCCTGTGGTTTTTTCATGAATTTCTGGATTTGCAGGGTTATTAAATTGTTTTAATAATAAATAACGTTTAGGATCAGAAGCTGCAATCTCTTCTGCTTTGGCGATAGCTCCTTTCATTCCATTGTGTCCTGCTGTTAATATAATTTTAGCCCCTAAAGCTTTAATTAATTTAAGGCGTTCGATACTCATATTTTCTGGCATGGTTAAGGTTAATTTGTAATGTCGTGCAGCCGCGACATAAGCTAGAGCAATTCCGGTGTTACCGCTGGTTGCTTCTATAAGTTTTGTGTTTGGTTGCAGTAAATTTTTTTTTTCTGCATCCCAAATCATGTTAGCGCCAATACGACATTTAACACTAAAGCTAGGATTTCTAGATTCGATCTTAGCCATAATATAACCATTACCAATGTTATTAAGCCGGACTAATGGAGTATGACCGATAGTGTAAGAATTATCTTGATAAATTTTATACATGCTTAATTTTCCTCAGTCGTCATGTGTCATTATATAATATGTTTGTTTTGAAGTTGAATATCTTATTAAAGATAGTCTGGATTAAATAAAATATGAACTTTTGCACCCTGATATAAATATTAGAAGTTAATTAATTATTACATATTATTTTACATGTACGTATATTTAATTAATATCAATAATATTGATATCATGTTTTTAAGATATAAATAATTTATGACAGTTAATTGAATATTATTGATATTTAAGTAATCAGTTACAATAGATAATCATATGTCTAAAACATTAGTATCATAAACTGTTAATCGCATATAAATGTAAAGAATCATTTTGAGTGTAGATTAATTATTAAAAACTTATATCGTTGAGATACCACATATTATGAAATTTGTTAAACAAAAAATAAAAAACTTAAGAAAAAAGTTACATCATTGGGAATTTTTATATTACACAAAAAATGAATCTGCAGTATCTGATGAAAAATATGATGCAATATTAGCAGAATTAAATCAGTTAGAAAAAATTTATCCACATTTGATTACAGAAAATTCTCCTACTCAATGTATAGGGGGTGTTTTGCAACAAAATTTTAATAAAATACGGCATAAGGCGCCAATGTTGTCTTTAAATAGTATTGTTGACGCATCTCAATTGTTTTTATTTGATAAACGAACAAAAATTAAACTTAATGATAATCACATTATGTCATATTGTTGTGAGCTGAAAATAGATGGAGTAGCGGCTAGTTTATTATATAAAGAAGGGAAATTGATTTGTGCGGCAACTCGAGGTGATGGAAGAATTGGGGAGGATATTACCAAGAATATAAGCACTATTAGTTCGGTACCCATGTATTTAAAAATTGATACTAATAACCATTATAGTCTACCATATTTATTAGAGATCAGAGGAGAAGTATTTATATCTAAGTTATGTTTTTTGAAATTGAATAGAATAACAACGCAACAAGGTAATAAACCTTTTTCTAATGCAAGAAACGCTGCTTCTGGTTCATTGCGTCACTTAGATCCTAGTATCACAGCTAAACGTCCATTGAGTTTTTATTGTTATGGTATCAGCGATTATTCTGGAGGGCAAGAGTTACCAGATAGTCATTTGAAACGATTGCAGTTATGTAAGAACTGGGGGTTACCAATTAGTAATCATATTTGTTTAGTTAGAGGAGTTGACAAAGTATTAGAGTATTATTCTTATATAAAAAAAATACGAGCTGATTTAGAGTTTAATATTGATGGAATAGTTGTTAAAGTAAACAACTGTAAATATCAGGCTAAATTAGGTTGTAGTTTTAAAGCCCCTAATTGGGCGTTTGCTTATAAATTTCCTATGGATATAAGGTGTACTAAGGTGGAAAATGTTATTTTCCAGGTTGGGCGAACAGGTATTATTACGCCAATAGCTTATTTGAAACCTATTATACTTTCTGATGTTACAATAAGAAAAGTAAATATTTATAATATAAATGAAGTTAAGAGACTGGGATTAATGATTGGTGATACAGTTCGTATACAAAGATCTGGCGATGTTATTCCTAAAATTTTAGAAGTAGTTTTGTCAGAACGTGCTGCTAATCATGTAAAAGTTATAGAATTACCGAAGGTTTGCCCGGTATGTGGATCTACTATTAGAACATGGTATCATCAATCAGTATTGCGCTGTACGTCCGGATTAGCATGTCTTGCTCAAAGAAAAGCAACACTAGAACATTTTGTTTCCAGAAAAGCAATGAATATTTGTGGTATGGGAAATAGAGTTATTGAACAATTAGTTAGTCGACAGTTGATATCTACTCCGGTTGATTTTTTTCGTTTAAATAAAAATAAGTTACTTTGTTTAGAAGGATGTGGGATAGAATATACTGAACGTTTATTAAGAGCTATTGAGAATTCTAAAAAAATTACTTTGGCTCGTTTTATTTATGCATTAAGCATTCATGGTGTAGGTGAAATAGTAGCTAATAATTTAGCCGTTGTATATAGAAATATTGAAAATGTGGTTGCTGCTGATTTACAGTCATTATCTAATGTAAAAAATGTAGGACCAATTATAGCTAATAATATATATTATTTTTTTAAAAACCCAGATAATTTGAAAAATGTTCAGGATTTAATTGATCCTGCTATTGGGATTCAACTAAGTAGTATTATTTGAGTAATTAAATGATATGAAACAATAGGTATTGTTAAAACTAAAATAGCGTGTGTCATTGAAACATCTTTAGATAAATTTTCAAGATTTCTAGATTAGATTGATTAAATGAATATTTTATTACCTCCTCAGAAGATGTGTTTTTTGTGCTGCATTATGAGATGCATGTATTATGTGAGAATGTGTAACCTAAAGTTAGGGGGGTTGAAATATTATTAATTTGATAGTTGATTAATAATATTGTTGATATGATAATGAAAATAATCGATTGTTGGGTCGTGCAGGATTCGAACCTGCGACCAATTGATTAAAAGTCAACTGCTCTACCTTCTGAGCTAACGACCCAATAAAATTAAAAAATAAATAGGTGATGGCGGATTCGAACCGCCGACCCTCTCCTTGTAAGGGAGATGCTCTACCAACTGAGCTAATCACCTTTTCTGTTGAATTGAATTATATGGATTCATTGATATGAGTCAACGGATTTTTATAAAAATAGAGTTTTTAATTATATTTTATTAATTTGAAATCAAATTTAATGTTTGTATAATTTACATAAGTTTTACATGGTTATACATAATTAGATATGTGATCTTTATGGATATTAAAACTCGATTCGCGCCTAGTCCTACAGGTTCTATACATATTGGAAATATTCGTACTGCTTTATATTCTTGGTTATTTGCTCGTAAACAAGGCGGTAAGTTTTTGTTGCGTATAGAAGACTCTGATTTACAACGTTCTGTAAATGATGCTGTTGAGTTGATTATTTCGGGTATGAATTGGCTTGGTTTAAATTGGGACGAAGGTCCTTATTTTCAAACTAATCGATTTCATCGCTATAATAGTGTAATAAATTATATGATTCAACATGGTATGGCTTATAAATGTTATTGTTCGTCGGAAAGGTTAGCTTTATTACGATCAAATCAAATAAAAAATGGAGAAAAACCTAAATATGATGGTTATTGTCGTTATAAATCTGTGATTACACATAGTGCTACTTGTGTCAGTTCTTCTTATGTAGTGCGGTTTTGCAATCCTCAGGAAGGTATAGTAACTTTTCATGATCAGATTAGAGGTACAATTACATTTGATAATAAAGAGTTAGATGATTTAATTATTCGCCGAGCTGATGGTTCTCCAACGTATAATTTTTGTGTTGTAATAGATGATATGGATATGCGAATTACTCACGTTATACGAGGTGAGGAACATATTAACAATACTCCACGTCAGATTAATATTTTAAAGGCGTTGGATGCTCCAATACCGATATATGCTCATGTGTCAATGATATTGGATGATGATAGAAAAAAACTATCAAAACGTTGTGGAACATTGGGACTTATGCAATATCGTAATGATGGATTTCTTCCTGAAGCTATACTGAATTATTTAGTAAGATTGGGATGGTCTTATGGCAATAAAGAAATCTTTAGTATTGAACAGATGAAAAAATATTTTGATATTAGTAGAATTAGTAAATCTCCTAGTGTTTTTAATTATGAAAAATTACTTTGGCTAAATCATTATTATATTAATCATTTATCAATAGATTATGTAGCTTCACATTTATCATGGCATATGCATCAACAGAGAATTAATATAAAAAATGGGCCAAAACTAACTGATATAGTAAAATTGTTTGCGAAACGTTCGCGTACATTAAAAGAAATTGCAAATAATTGTCATTATTTTTATATGGATTTTGATATATTTGAAAAGAAAGTATCCAAGGATTACTTAAAGCCTATTGCAATAACACCGTTAAAGTGTTTAAGAAAAAAATTTAGCAACATAGTTGATTGGACTCCAGAAACTATTAAGCTGGTAATTATTGAAACTCTGAATGAATTAAATATTAGTATAGATAAAATAGGTATGTCTCTTCGTGTAGCATTGACTGGAACAGATTGTTCTCCAACTCTTAGCATTACTATATATGCTATCGGGCAATCTCGTGTATTAGAGCGCATTGATCAAGCTATACGTTATATTTCAATGCTGTATTAGATAAAAGAGAAACATTAATTAAATATATTTTTACTTTATCAACAAGTGTACTGTTATGTAATAGTAGCGTGTTTTTTTCATAACTTAAGATATACTTGTTGAATATGTTATATGTATATGGGTTATATTATATATAATATAACGGGAAAGATTTATAATTAATTATGGGGCTATAGCTCAAATGGGAGAGCGTTTGCATGGCATGCAAGGGGTTGGCGGTTCGATTCCGCTTAGCTCCATTTATTTTTATTTTATCATATAAATTTTTATTAAATAGTGTATATGGATATATTTTTATTTTATTTTTTATTTTGTGGATATTTATATATTGGTATTCCAGAATAGCATGCTATATGTTTAGTAGTGTTTTTAGTAATTTCATATTTAAATATATAAAATTTTATTGTTTGTTATTCATTGTCAGTAATTGTTAATTATATAACTAAACCTGCTATTGTAGCAGATAACATATTGATGAGTGTAGAGCTATATATTAGCTTAAATCCATAATGAGATATCATATTACCTTGTGTCTTATTTAAGCTCTTTATAGCACCGGTAATAATACCAATAGATGAGAAATTAGAAAATGACACTAAGAATACAGATATTATTCCTATAGTTTGAGCGGATAAATCAGCAGAAATTTTTTGTAAATTTATAATTGCAATAAATTCATTCGAAACTAATTTAGTTGCCATAATGCCACTGGCTTGCAGTGTTTCATTAATAGGTATACCCATAATCCAAGCAAAAGGGAAGAAAATATAGCTTAAAATTTCTTGTAAAGATGTATTAAATAATACTTTAAATATTGCATTAAGAGCAGAAATAAGCGCAATAAATCCTATTAACATTGCAGCAACAGTGACAGCTATTTTAAATCCAATTAAAATATATTCTCCTATGATCTCAAAAATGTTTTGGTTACTAATATAGAAACTGGTTATATGTAGGTCTCTTTCTTTATTTACTACATATGGATTAATTAATGATAATATGATAAAAGCGCTAAACATATTTAGTATCAGTGCAGCTACAACATATTTTGGGGTTAACATAGTCATATATGCGCCAATTATAGAGAGCGATACTGTGGACATGGCAGTAGCTGCCATAGTATACATTCGTGGTTCAGAGATATTTCCTATAATATCTTTATATATTATAAAATTTTCAGATTGCCCTAAAATTAGTGAACTAACAGCGTTGAAAGATTCTAATTGCCCCATTCCATTAATTTTAGATAAAATAGTTCCAATTATTCGAATAGCGAGTGTTAGTATATGAGTATATTGTAGAACTCCGATGAGCGTGGAAATGAAAATGATTGGACAGAGTATATTTAAAAAAAAAGTAGCTAATTCTTGTTCATGCATTCCCCCGAAGACGAAGTTTGTCCCTTCTGATGCAAAAATTGCTAATGTATCGAAGAAATTACATAATTTTCGTACAGAATTTAGCCCTAATTGGGAATGCAAAATAAAATATCCAAATAAAATTTCTATTATTAATATTTGAAAAATAAAGCGTATACGAATATTTTTTGGATTATTGCTAATAAGCAGTGATAGTATGATTATTGTAGAAAATCCTAAAATAAAATGTAAAATATGAGACACAATATTTACTCCATTAATGTAAGCAATAGTAATAATCGAAATTATCTATATACGTTTTAATTAAAAATAAACTGTATTTATATGTTCGCTATAGTTATTAAAGAATTACCAATGGATCTAAAAAATATAATTTTAAAAAATTAGCTTATGCTATAATTGTGGATATTTGAAAAATATAAATATCTATAGTGAGATTACATTTTCAATTTGATCCCTCAACGATTATAAATCCATTATAGTATAATTACTTTATTTGAGTATATAAAGTTAGTCAAATAACATAATTTCTATGAGGATTGTTAATATGCTAAAAGAGGAAGATTCAGCAGTTGAACATCGCTCTACAAGAAAAATTAAATTTACATTACTTGGACCTGCTTTTATAGCTGCTATTGGATATATCGATCCTGGAAATTTTGCAACTAACATACAGGCTGGAGCTACTTTTGGTTATCAGTTATTGTGGGTTGTGGTATGGGCAAACATCATGGCGATGCTAATTCAATTGCTTTCCGCAAAATTAGGTATTGCTACTGGTAAGAATTTGGCGGAACATATTCGAGATCAATTCCCAAGATCAGTTGTATGGATGTATTGGATTCAAGCTGAAATTATTGCTATGGCTACAGATTTGGCAGAATTTATTGGAGCAGCAATTGGATTTCAAATACTACTTGGTATATCTTTATTGCAAGGTGCATTTTTAACGGGTTTAGTTACTTTTTTAATTTTAACTTTACAAAAGTATGGAACAAAGCCATTAGAATTTGTTGTGGGAGGTTTATTATTTTTTGTTGCAATAGCTTATGTTATTGAACTTTTTTATTCGAAACCTAAATTTGTTGCATTAGGTATGAATATGCTATGGCCAGTACTTCCAAATAGAGAAGCAGTCTTTTTGTCGGCAGGAGTGTTAGGTGCTACAATTATGCCACATGTTATTTATTTGCATTCTTCTCTTACTCAAGATGATAGTGTAATAGCAAGTAGAGCAGAGAGGTATTCTTCTACAAAATTGGATGTTGCTATTGCAATGACTGTTGCTGGATTTGTAAATTTATCTATGATGGCTACTGCAGCAGCGGTGTTTCACTTTAGTGGATATACTGGTATTTCCAATTTGGATGAGGCTTATTTAACATTATCTCCGTTATTAAACCATACTGCAGCTGTAGTTTTTGGTTTAAGTTTAACAGCCGCTGGATTATCGTCAACAGTAGTAGGTACTTTAGCGGGTCAAGTAGTTATGCAAGGTTTTGTTCACTTTCATATTCCGTTATTATTGCGTCGTGTTATTACTATGTTGCCGTCATTTATAGTGATTTCTTGTGGAATTGATTCCACACGTATTTTAATAATGAGTCAAGTATTGCTTAGCTTTGGAATTGCGCTTGCATTAATACCATTGTTAGTATTTACTGGAGATGTTAAATTAATGAATGAATTAGTGAATTCTTTATGGATCAAGTTGATTGGTTGGTTAATAACGACAGTAGTAATACTCTTGAATATATATTTATTAGTCGGTACTATTATTTAGTGAATAAATATTCAATACGGTAGAATGAATTTGTAAAGGTTTTTGTTTTTATCGTGTAAAAAATAGCGGTATGTATATTTTTATTATAACTAAATATATTTAATTTTGTGTTTAATGAATTTGTTTGTATACATATATAAATATGAGTTATTTAATTTTTAATATTATTATATATTTGTGTTTTAAGTAACATCAATCCACCTATAATGTATTTTATTTGATTTAATTTGATATATAAATTATTTATACCTTTATGTGATAGATTTTAGTTGAATAAGTAAACAGTTGATATTTAATGGATGTAATATTATTGGAGGATTATATATATATTGTAATCATTATGTCTTCGACAGGAATCGAACCTGTAACTAGCCCTTAGGAGGGGCTTGTTATATCCGTTTAACTACGAAGACATAGTAATATAAATTCATAATTGTTATAATTAATTTTTTAATTATTACATTTATATATAGTTTATATATTCTATTTTAGAATACTTCAAAAATGATAGATGTATATCATATATAAAAAGTAAATAATGTATATAAGAATTTTGAAACGATAGAATTTATCTAAAAACACATTTTATTAATTTTATATGATCTTTAAATATATTCGTTTATGATTATAGTTTTAAATAAATTAATTTTTGTGAACGCCCGATATAGGTATATTTACACCATATCGGGCTTTTTGTGAGTGCAGTGTGTGTATTAGTTTTTATTTCTTGATTATATTTTTCCACATTGCGCACGTTGTCTGAGTAAGTGATCCATCAACACGATAGCTATCATAGCTTCTGCTATAGGTACTACTCTAATTCCAATGCAAGGATCATGCCTCCCTGTAGTAATTACTTGTGTTTCTTCATTTTTGCATGTAATAGTTTTCCCTGGTATTGTTATACTTGAGGTGGGTTTAATAGCTATATGTATGATGATTGGTTGTCCATTACTAATTCCCCCTAATATCCCACCAGCATTATTACTTTGAAATCCATTTAGTGTCATTTCGTCTCTATGTTCGCTGCCACGTTTAGTAATAACTGAAAATCCATCTCCAATTTCTATACCTTTTACTGCATTAATACTCATCAGTGCATGGGCCAAATCAGCATCGAGTCGATCGAATACAGGTTCGCCTAATCCAATCGGTATATTTTCTGCTATTATTGTTATCTTTGCGCCAATAGAGTCCCCAGATTTTTTCAAGTTGTTTATTAATGTGTCTAATGCGGTTAATTGTTCAATATCAGGACAAAAAAACGGGTTTTTTTCTACTTGCTGCCAATCTTTTAAATTACAATGGATATTACCTATTTGAGCTAGAAATCCACGAATTTTTATGTTTTTTTTATTAAATAGGTATTTTTTAGCAACAGCTCCTGCCGCTACGCGTACTGCTGTTTCACGTGCTGAAGAACGTCCTCCGCCACGATAATCTCTAAGACCATATTTTTTTTCATAAGTGTAGTCAGCATGTCCAGGTCGATATAGGTCTTTTATTTTTTCATAATCTTGAGATCGTTGGTCAGTATTTTTAATAATTAAGCCTATACTAGTACCCGTTGTTTTTTTATTAAAAATACCGGATAAAATCTCTACTGTATCTAATTCTGATCGTTGACTAGTATAACAGGAAGAACCTGGGCGTCTACGATTAAGATCGTATTGCAGATCGTCTTCTGTTAAAGGAATATTTGGAGGAACTCCATCGATAATACCTCCTAATGCAGATCCATGAGATTCTCCAAATGTTGTAACTCTAAAAAATTGTCCAATACTATTACCAGCCATTATTAATTTCCTTAATTATTAACTATATAGTGTTTGTGAAAGATAATAATTGTTTATAAGTTAACATAAATACACCTTCTCCTCCGTTAGATAGTTGTAACCAGTGAAAAGGTATATTTGGATAATGTTCCTTTAGTGCTATTTTTGTACTACCTACTTCACATATTAAAATTCCATTTATATTTAGATGATGTATCACATTTTTTAATATTTTTTGAACTACCTTTAATCCATTATTACCTGCAGACAAGGATATCATAGGTTCATGATGAAATTCTTTTGGTAATTTACATATATCTGAATTATTTACATAGGGAGGATTAGTAATGATCAGATCATATTTTAATTTTGGTAGTTTGCTAAATAAGTCAGAATGAATTGGGATAACACGATGTTCTAAATTGTATAATTTGATATTGTGTTCAGCTATTTTTAATGCATCTATAGAAATATCTATCGCATCTACTTCAGATTTTGGATAAACTATAGCGATTGCAATAGCAATACATCCGCTACCGGTGCCTACATCCAGTATACGATATGGATAATGAGGTAGTAGATTATGAAAATATGATGTGATTAGTTCTCCAATTGGAGAACGAGGAATAAAGACTCGTTTATCTATGTAAAATTTTAAACCGCAAAACCATGCTTGATGAGTTAAATAAGGTACTGGTATGCGTTGATTAATACGGTAGTTAACTAGTTTGATTATATTAGTGCGTTCTTTCTGAGTTAAACGAGCTTGGTATATTTCTGTTGGAATATTTATAGGTAAATGCAAACTAGGTAAAACTAAATGTAATGTTTCATCCCAAAAATTATCAGTACCATGTCCATAAAAAATGGGGTTAGAATTAAATTGACTACTACTCCAACGTAATATATCTAATATAGTATGAATATCTGTTAGTGTTTCTTGAATTCTGTTGTTCATAGATTGTAGTTGTTCCTATGATGACATTGATATATGAGTCTATCAGACTGATTCTCTTTGAGAATGTAATTTTTTAGGAAGGATTTAGAATATTATATTTTATGATTTTATACAGATATATATAGATAGAAATCCTGATATCATTAGTGTAATTAGCGTATAATAGTATGATGATTGTAATCATATAATTTGTAGATAAACGATGTTCATTAATTGCATGTATGTATTTCCTATGAAATAGGATTGTAGATTGTTTGGTGTAATTGTTTAATATTAATATAGGAGCATTTTTAGTGTAAATAAAATCAGAATAATATGTAGATATATGCATTTATATCTATTGTGAATGATACTTTTATCATGCTTTGTAAGCATGATATGATTTTTTTTCACAAGTTTATAAGTCGCAGTGCTTATTTTATTAAAATAGCAAAAGTCTTATAATGAACTCGATTTCATTATATACGCACCAACATCAACTTTATATTGTAACAAATATGAGTATTAATTACAAGTAATATATTTCATATATTGGATTGTTAATGTAAGAAACAATGTCCTAAATATAAATACAAACATTTTTGTATTTAAGTAAGTACGATTAACTTTGAATTATTAATTTATTTCTTATGTTAATAATTTCTCCGTACAATTAACATGGTAAGTAAATATCTTTAAGGTTTAGTGTGATTTTGATATTAAAAACATTATTATCATGAGGTATATAAAAAAAATGAAACGTGCTGTTATTACTGGTTTAGGAATTATATCAAGTATTGGAAATAATCAAAATGAAGTTTTAGTTGCTTTAAAAAGTGGTAAATCCGGAGTCACTTTTTCTCAAGAATTAGAAGAATCTGGCATGCGCAGTCATGTGTGGGGTAATATCAAGCTGAATACATCAGGATTAATTGATCGTAAGATTGCTCGGTTTATGAGTGACGCATCTATTTATACTTATTTGTCTATGGAGCAAGCCATAATAGATTCTGGGTTGTCTGCGGATATGGTTACTAATGATCAAACAGGTTTGATTGTTGGATCTGGAGGGGGATCTCCACGTAATCAAGTGTCTGGATCTAATGGAATGCGCTTGCGCGGTTTGAGAGGAGTAGGTCCGTATATGGTAACTAAATCTATGGCTTCAGGTGTATCAGCGTGTTTAGCTACTTTTTTTAAGATTCGCGGGGTTAGTTATTCTATCAGTTCTGCTTGTTCTACATCTACACATTGTGTCGGAAATGCGGTAGAACTTATTCAATCGGGCAAGCAAGATATTATTTTTGCTGGAGGCGGAGAGGAGTTATGTTGGGAAATGGCTTGTGAATTTGATGCTATGGGTGCGTTATCTACAAAGTATAATATGACACCCGAAAAAGCATCTCGTCCTTATGATATAACTCGAGATGGATTCGTGATTGCAGGAGGCGGAGGTATAGTGGTAATAGAAGAATTAACACATGCTTTAAGTCGTGACGCTTATATTTATGCAGAAATTATTGGGTATGGAGCTACATCTGATGGTTGTGATATGGTTGCTCCTTCTGGAGAGGGAGCAATGCGATGTATGAAAATGGCATTAAGAGATGTCAATGTTCCAGTAGATTATCTTAATGTGCATGGTACATCTACTACAATAGGTGATATTAAAGAAATTTGGGCTGTTCGTAAAATTTTTGGTGATCAACATCCTGCTTTTTCTTCTACTAAATCAATGACTGGACATGCATTAGGTGCTGCTGGAGTTCATGAAATTATTTTTACTTTATTAATGTTAAAATACAATTTTATTGCTCCGAGTATCAATATTGATCATTTAGATCCATATATAAAGAATATGAGGATTGTTGTTAATAAACCTATTTACTGTAAATTGACAACAGCCATGACTAATAGTTTTGGTTTTGGAGGAACAAATGCCACATTAGTTATGACTAAATATTCTTAAAGATTATTAGTATTATTGGTATATAACTAATACTATAATTTACGTATTATATGCGTGTGATGATATAACAATTATTAAATTTGGTGAATCGGCAGTCATTTTAATCGATATTTTAATGTTAATTTATTTGTTAAAAATATAAGTATTTATCGTATAAAAATTATGTTAGGCATCGTGTTTTTAGAACTTTTTTTTCGATAGTTATATTTTATGAACGTAAAAATACAAGCAGTATAAGATCATGAACGTTATGTTGCATAATGGTTATACCAATATGTTAAGTATGCGAATCTGAAAAGTGATTATTTTATTTTATATATGGTGATTTGGTTGGAGGATTTAGTTTGAGAATTTTAGTCGATAAAAATATACCTTATGTTTATAAATTATTTGGTGTAGATAATAAAATGATAGTATGTGAAGGGCGTTTTATTTCTGCTAAAGATGTAAGAGATGTAGATGTTTTAATAGTACGTTCTGTAACAAAAGTAAATCAAGCGTTGCTAGATGATAGTGCTATAAAATTTGTGGGTACTGTAACTGCTGGAGTGGATCATATTGATCAAAATTATTTAAAAAAGTATGGGGTTAATTTTTTTTATGCGCCAGGAAATAATGCTGTAGCAGTGGTGGAATATGTGTTTTCGGCATTACTTTGGCTGGCGCAGCGTGATGGATTTTTTTTGCGTGATAAAATTATTGGTATTGTGGGGGTAGGGCATATTGGTAGTTTGTTGCATGAAAGATTGCATAATTTTGGTGTACATACTTTGTTATGTGATCCACCATTAGCACAAAAAAACATAAATAAACCTTGGAGGTCTTTTGCAACATTAATTTCTGAAGCGGATATTTTAACTTTTCATACCCCTTTAATTTATAAAGGGGATTATCCAACATGGCACATGGTTGACATTGATGTGTTGGAGGCTCTACCTTCTAATCGTATTTTAATTAATACTTGCCGAGGTCCTGTAATAGATAATAATGCTTTGCTAAAAGTTTTAGAAAATGGTAAAAAATTAAATGTAGTATTAGATGTGTGGGAAACAGAACCAGAATTATCTTTACCTCTTTTGTCTTATGTGGATATAGGAACTGCTCATATTGCTGGTTATACTATTGAAAGTAAAACGCGGGGTATTATGAAAATATATAATGCATACTGTAATTTTTTTAATATTTTTAAGACAATTAAGTTGTCTACATTGAATCCTTCTAGCATTTATTATTTGCAAGTACACAACGAAATAGATGAAATACTTTTGTGTAAATTAGTTAAATGTGTGTATGACATACAGTATGATGACATTATGTTAAGACGATTTGCTTGTGTATCAGGGGGTTTTGATAAGATACGTAAATGTTATTTGGATCGTAGAGAATGGTCTTCGTTGTGTGTAGAAACTTATGTAGATTCTAAAAACGAGATGTTAACTCAGTTGGGTTTTAATGTATGTTGCCTCTAACATTATATTTGTATACAATGTATTATATTATTCACATTATTAGTATTTGTACTATGTTATATGTATTAATCGTGGGTTTATTGTGTTAAAGATGATGAGTTTGTAATAAAAAATGTTTTGTAGGGATTGTTTTATATATTTTCAAAAATTATCTTTATGCATTATGGTGTTATAGTTTTGTGTGTATTTATTTTTTTAATAAAGTAGTAAAGATAATCTTTCTTTATAAAATTACGTTTGTAATCGATTTTAATTAATAATTAAATTACGTTTTGGTTGTTACAATGTTTCTTTTTTCAAAGATATAAATGATTCAGCGTTGTGTTTTGTGTTAGTATTACGCTGTAAGTTAATACACTGATAATTTACATGTGTGTTTTTGGTTGATTATATATAGTGATATGTTATTTCTTTGATTAAAGATTTCTACTATAAAATCAGTATAGTAAGTTCATCATATTTTTTTCTAATATAAAAATTATAATTATAATGCAAAAGTTAGCTTTAGGAATTGAATACGATGGGTCTTTATACTGTGGCTGGCAAAGACAAAGAGATGTACCCAGCGTTCAAGTACATGTAGAAAATGCGATAAAAAAAATAACAGCTGAGTCAATAACGGTATTTTGTGCAGGACGCACCGATTCTGGAGTACATGCTTTGGGGCAAGTCATTCATTTTACCACTTATTCTTGGCGTTCAAAGTCTGCTTGGACTTTGGGTATGAATCGTTATTTACCAGAAAGTATTTGTGTACGTTGGGTTAGACTAGTTACTGAAGAGTTTCATGCTTGTTTTAGCGCAACTTCTCGTCGTTATTGTTATGTCATTTATAACGGTTGTTTGCGATCTGCTTTATTATTAAAGAAAAGTTGGCATTATAAAAAATATTTGGATATTAATAAAATGTGTAATGCTGCACAATATTTATTAGGAGAAAATGATTTTTCTGCATTTCGCGCCACAGGTTGTCAATCACATTCAGCGCGAAGAGAATTATATCATCTACGTATTACACGTAAAGGTCAATGTGTTGTAATAGACATTAAGGCTAATTCTTTTATATATCATATGGTACGGAACATTGTAGGTAGTTTAGTAGAGGTTGGCTGCGGAGAACGTAGGGAAACATGGATTCTAGAATTGCTAAGGCATTGCAACAGATCGTTAGCTGGGGTCACTGCTCCAGCTAGTGGGTTATATTTGTTAGAGGTGGAATATCCTTTACATTTTTCTATCCCTTCTGCTTGCATAGATAGGTTGTGGTGTTCATAAATTTTTATGCACTAATAATATTTATTGTTTATATTATACATAAATCTATGAATATATGTTGTAGTGAGGAATGAAAAAAATAATTAAAATTATTTTTATAATTGCTTTTTACATAATTGAATAATTTTTTAATTTCTGCAAATTATTATATAGAATAATTGTAGTAACAACATTAGATTATTACGTTGTTATAGAAAATACATTGATTCTGTTAAGTTACTATATTTTTATAGTGATGTATTTTTTGTAAGAATTTATAATGGACGCGGTATTGTAAAAATTACAGTATATGACGATTGGTAAAAGTATATATTTTTGTTAAAAAATTTAAAATTTTAAAGGTTAACGATGAGTTGGATTGAACGAATTCTGAATAAAAGCACTATTATTCCTGATAGAAGAATAAATATTCCAAAAGGAATATGGACTAAATGTGATAATTGTGGTCAATTGTTGTATAAAAAAGAATTAGAACGTAATTTGGAAGTGTGTCCTAAATGTGATCATCATATGAGAATTTCAGCGAGAGTACGTTTGCATTCCTTTTTAGATCAAGGCAGTACATTGGAATTAGGAAGTGATTTAGAACCTAAAGATGTTTTAAAGTTTAGAGATGTAAAAAGATATAAAGACCGTTTAATTTCAGCTCAAAAAATAACAAAAGAAAAGGATGCATTGATAGCTATGCAAGGTACTTTATATGGTATGAAGGTTATTGCTGCTTCTTTTGAATTTGCTTTTATTGGTGGATCAATGTCTTCTGTGGTGGGAGCTCGTTTTGTACATGCAGTGAATCAAGCTTTAAAAATTAGGTGCCCATTGGTTTGTTTTTCTGCAAGCGGTGGGGCTCGCATGCAAGAAGCTCTCATATCTTTAATGCAAATGGCGCGAACTAGTGCTGCATTGGCTAATTTACATAAGCGGTGTTTACCATACATTTCTGTTTTAACTAATCCTACTATGGGAGGAGTCTCTGCTAGTTTAGCTATGTTGGGGGATTTAAATATTGCTGAGCCAAAAGCATTGATAGGATTTGCTGGGCCTAGGGTTATTGCGCAAACAGTTCGGGAAAAATTACCGTTAGGATTTCAAAGCAGTGAATTTTTATTGGAAAAAGGATCCATTGATCTAATTATACGTAGACCAAATTTACGATTGAAAGTGGCAGGGTTGTTAGCTAAGTTAACTCATAAATCAATACCGAAAGGTTGATCACCGAAAGTATTTATTTAGAAAATTTATATTTTTATTAAAATGGGGTTTATGTATGGTATATATTGAAAGTGTGTTATAACGTATGAATAAAAATTTATCTGTTCCTACTATACAGTCATCGTTAAAAGAGTGGTTATATTATATTGAACACTTAAATCATGCATTAGTCGACTTAAATCTTGATAGGGTAAGGGAGATAGCTGTTCATCTTGATCTGATACATCCTGCGGAATGTGTTATTTTAGTGGGAGGTACAAATGGTAAGGGTACTACATGTTGTTTATTAGAAACTATTTTATTAAAGAATAATAATACAGTTGGGTTATATACTTCGCCTCATTTACTTTCTTATAATGAAAGAATCCGCATTGATGGTAAAGAGTTATCAGATAATGTGCATATTGCAGCAATGTCTGCTATAGAAGATGTTCGTAATCATATTGCGCTAACTTATTTTGAGTTTGTTACTTTATCTGCTTTATATATATTTAAACAGGTAAAATTAGATTTAATTATTCTTGAGGTTGGATTAGGCGGTAAATTAGATGCTACAAATATTGTTGATCCTGATATTTCTGTCATTACTAATATTGCAATAGATCATACTGATGTTTTAGGTATACATCGTAATATGATTGCGCAAGAAAAATCGGGCATTTTTCGTCCTAATAGACCGTCAGTAATTGGTGAAAGTTATGTACCAGTGATTGTAGATAAAATAGCAGAATATTGTGGAACAATATTGTTTAAACGTGGGCGTGATTGGAATTTTCGTGTTTATGAAAATAAATGGATTTGGTGGGGATGTTTTAGTTTTCAAAGTGTGTTGTATGATTTACCATTACCTATAATTCCGCTGGAAAACGCTGCTACTGTGTTGAGTGTATTGCATTGGTTACCTTTTTTTGTTGATAAAACAGCTATATGTTATGGGTTACGAGTTGCTACTTTACCGGGGCGTTTTCAAATAGTTACTCGTAGACCTCTTATAATTTTAGATGTAGGACATAATCCTCATGCTGCTAATTATTTAGCTAAAAGATTAACTGCTATTCTTTTTAAAAGAAAAGGTAGTGTAAGAGTAGTCATAGGAATGTTAAAAAGTAAGGATATTCAGGGCACTGTATCTTGTTTAAATAATTTGGTGAATTTCTGGTATTGCGCTGATTTGAATACCCCTTTTTCTGCTCGTGCTGAGGAACTAGCGTCTTGTTTACCTCATCGTAATGTTCAACTGTTTAGTAACATATTAGATGCCTGGAATCAATCCGTATTAGATGCTACATTTGATAGTGATTGCATTTTGGTATTTGGATCGTTTTATGCTGTGAAACCAATCATAAAAAAAATAATGAATAGTTGTTAATTTTATGTTTATGTCTAAGTAATAAGTAGTATTGGGAAAGAGTGATATTTAATAGTTGTTATTAAATAATTTGCGTTAATTATTTCATGTAATGTAAATAAGGAATAAATATTAAAAACCAATGATTTTAATTATTAAAATATTTTTGCAGTGTATACAGTATATAGTCTTCAGAAAGCTATTTTTGAATTAGTGATTAATTAAAAAATGGAAAAATTTTATAATGATTTCATGATTTTTATAAAAAATGCATTTTTAAGGAAAATTGTTATAATAGTATAATAAATTTTAAATTTTGCTCAATTTATATGTTTGATAGTCATAATGGTTATATTTTATGGTTGTAATGAAAATATTAATTAAGAATATCTTTATATATACTGAAATACTTATTATTTATAGTATAAAATTATCGCATTATAATTGTATTGATATGTGAGTATATATGTTGAATTTATGTTATTTTTAATTGTGTTGATGTTACATAATAATTAATTGTATTAAATAATTTTATAGTTATATGAAATATATCGTTGAATACATAGTTATAAGTGATTTTTAATAAAATATTGATTGATAGCACGATAAAAATGTCTATGGTTGTGGGATAGTTAATTATAGCATTTGATGCTGAATTTTAGCTTTTGACAGTAAAGAAAAGAGAAAAGGTGTATAATTTGTGTGATACTCATTATTGGGGTTTGATAGCATTTATAGTTGGTGTTTTAGTTTTATGTGTTTTTATGTTACTTTGTGGATACTTATTAGGAGGACGTTCTTATTCGCGTGCTAAAAATGTGCCATTTGAATCAGGTGTTAAATCTACAGGAAATGCTAGGGTAAGATTTTCAATTAAATTTTACTTAATTGCTATGATTTTTGTAATTTTTGATGTAGAGGGAATATATGTTTATATTTGGTCTGTATCTATGCGAGATATGGGTTGGATAGGGTTTATTGAGATTTTTATTTTTGTTTTTATTTTATTAATGAGCTTAGTATATTTGATAAGAATTGGTATGTTTAATTGGACAGAACAATCATTACAATATGTAGCTCGTGTAAACTATTTTGATCTCGATACTTTTTCAAGATGTTTGAAAAGTAATAAAAGGTAGCAAGTATGAAATACACTTTAACGACAGCTCGAGCAAGTAATAGTGAAGATGAACAATATCCTCTTCAAGAGACAAAGATTGTAGCAGATCCGTTAGAGAAACATGTTCAGCGAAATGTTTATTTTGGAAAACTAAGTGTTTTTTTGCATAAAATTGTTAATTGGGGGCGAAGTAATTCTTTATGGCCTTATAATTTTGGATTATCTTGTTGTTATGTTGAAATGACTACTGCGTTTACCGCAGTACATGATGTTGCGCGGTTTGGTTCGGAAGTATTACGTGCATCTCCTCGTCAAGCAGATTTTATGGTTATAGCGGGTACACCATTTATTAAAATGGTTCCAGTAATACAACGATTATATGATCAAATGTTAGAGCCTAAGTGGGTGATTTCTATGGGGGCTTGTGCGAATTCCGGTGGTATGTATGATATTTATTCTGTGGTGCAGGGAGTAGATAAATTTCTTCCGGTAGATGTGTATATTCCTGGATGTCCACCTAGACCTGAGGCATATATTCAAGGTTTGTTGTTATTAAAAAAATCTATTAATGAAGAGCGACGTCCGCTTTCTTGGGTATTGGGAGACAGAGGAATATATAGAAGAAATATGCAATCGGAACGTCAACGTAAAAGTAGTACTCGCATGGCAGAAACTGTTTTATCATCTCCAGATGATGAACTTTGTTAATTTGTACTTAGAATAAAACGGTGAGATATAGTTAATTTTAAGGGTGAATTTTATGCTAATTATGATTAGTTGGTAGATATTATGCATCATAGTTCTATGGATAAATCTTTTATTACAAAAGTTTATCCAATATTAGATGATTTGTTCTCTGTATTCAATTCTAGTGATTTTACATTACAATCTGCTTATACTGGAACGTTAATAGTTTGGATAAAACGTGAGATTGTGATCTCAGTGTTGATGTTTTTAAAAAAAATATCAAAACCATATGTTATGTTATATGATTTGCATGGTATAGATGAAAGGTTACGTATACATCGTAAAGGATTGCCAAAATCAGATTTTACAGTATTTTATCATTTGATTTCTATAGGGCGCAATGATGACATAATAATAAAAGTGCCTTTATTAGAACAGTCTTTGTATCTGTCAACAATAGTGCCTTTGTTTGTAAATGCAAATTGGTATGAACGGGAAACTTGGGAAATGTTTGGAATACATTTTGATCATCATCCCAATTTGACGCGTATAATTATGCCAAAAAACTGGGAAGGATATCCGTTGCGCAAGGATTATCCAGCTCGTGCTACAGAGTTTAATCCTTTTACTCTTACAAAACAAAAAGAGGATTTAGCAATGGAAGGGTTATTATTTAAACCAGAAGAATGGGGTATGAGTAGACATACTAAACATGAAGACTTTATGTTTCTTAATTTAGGCCCTAATCATCCTTCTGTGCATGGAGTATTTCGTATTATCTTACAACTAAATGGAGAAGAAATCATAGATTGTGTTCCAGATATTGGTTATCATCATAGAGGTGCTGAAAAAATGGGGGAACGACAGACCTGGCATAGTTATATTCCTTATACTGATCGTATTGAATATTTAGGGGGATGTATTAATGAAATGCCTTATATATTGGCTGTTGAAAAACTTGCTGGTATTACAGTGTCGGATAGAGTCAAGGTAATTCGTGTTATGTTGTCTGAGTTATTTAGGATTAATAGTCATTTGTTATATATTAGTACTTATATACAAGATATAGGTGCTATGTCTCCGGTTTTTTTAGCATTTACTGATAGACAAAAAATTTATGATGTTATTGAAGCCATCACTGGATCTCGTATGCATCCTGCATGGTTTCGTATTGGAGGGGTTGCGCATGATTTACCTAAAGGTTGGGATGCTTTGTTGAGAAAATGTCTTGATTGGCTACCACATCGTGTTTCTTTTTATGTTAAATCGACGTTGAACAACAGTATTTTAAAAAAACGGGCTTGTGGTATTGGTGCATATAATGCCAAGGACGCATTAGATTGGGGAGTAACTGGTGCAGGATTACGTGCTACTGGTATTGAGTTTGATATACGTAAATCGCGTCCTTATTCTGGATATGAAAATTTTGATTTTGATGTGCCAACAGGAGATGGTATAAGTGACTCTTATAGCCGAGTAATTTTAAAAGTAGAAGAGATATATCAAAGTATACGTATTTTAGAACAATGCTTACAGAATATGCCAATAGGACCTTTTAAAGCGGATCATCCTTTAACTACCCCTCCTATGAAAGAATATACTTTACGGCATATTGAAACTCTTATTACTCATTTTCTTCAAGTATCATGGGGTCCCGTTATACCAGCGAATGAATCTTTTCAAATGATTGAAGCGACTAAAGGTATTAATAGTTATTATTTAATTAGTGATGGAAATACTGTGAGTTACCGTACTCGTATTCGTACTCCTAGTTTTCCACATTTACAACAAATTCCACATGTTATTCGTGGTAGTCTAATATCTGATTTAATTGTATATTTGGGCAGTATTGATTTTGTTATGTCTGATGTAGATAGGTGATGAATGAGGAAATATGAGTAATATTAAATTTAGTGATGTAGCTCCTGTTAGTTTCGCTAATAATGGTATTTTTGAATTAAGTCAAGAAGAATATTCTGCTATTCAAGAAGAGTGTACACATTATGAAGATATACGTGCTGCTTCTGTTGAATCTTTAAAAATAATTCAAAAAAATCGAGGTTGGGTGCCAGATGAGGCAGTAATATTGATTGCTAAAATATTACGTATTTCTGTTGCTGATGTAGAAGGTGTAGCTACATTTTATAATCAAATTTTTCGTCAACCGGTAGGGCGTCATATTATTCGGTATTGTGATAGTGTAGTATGTTATTTATTTGGATGTGAAAAAATTCAAAAAACCTTAACATGTGTATTAAAAGTTGAAGTGGGTAATACAACTTCAGATAATCGGTTTACCTTAATACCTACTTGTTGTTTAGGTAGGTGTCATAAATCTCCAGTTATTATGATAAACAAAGATATTTATTTCCGCATAGTCCCAGAAACGCTTATAAAATTGTTGGGGCAGTATTTATGAATAATACTTATAACATTAACCCAGAAAATAATCCCCTTACATGGAGAATGCGTGACGATAAACAACCAGTGTGGTTACGTGAATATCAATCTAAAAATGGATATTTCGCTGCATATAAGGCGATTGCTCATATGGCTCCACAGGAAATTATTGAATTGATTAGAAATTCGGGTTTAAGAGGGCGTGGTGGTGGAGGTTTTTCTACCGGAACAAAATGGTTGATGATGTCTCAAAATAAGTCCGATTGTTCTCGTTATTTAGTGTGTAATGCAGATGAGATGGAACCGGGAACCTATAAAGATCGTTTTTTAATGGAGCGATTACCCCATTTATTATTAGAAGGTATGTTAATTGCGAGTTATGCTTTAGGGGTATCACGAGCGTATATCTTTTTGAGATATGAATATATGATTGCTGCTGAATATTTAACTCGTGCCATCTCTGAAATTAAATCAATTGGATTATTTGGTAAAAATATTTTAAACAGTGAGTTTAGTTTTGAATTATTTTTACACACGGGAGCTGGAAGATATATTTGTGGAGAAGAAACGGCTTTAATTAATGCTTTAGAAGGTCGTCGGGCGGTGCCGCGCGCTAAACCACCGTTTCCAAGTCACATAGGATTGTGGGGGAAACCTACCTGTGTCAATAATGTTGAAACATTATGTAATATTCCAGGGATTGTTGAGCATGGAGCGACATGGTATAGAAATATTTCTGCTAAAAAAAGTAATGATTCAGGTACAAAATTAATGGGATTTTCTGGTCGAGTAAAGAAGCCAGGGGTTTGGGAATTACCTTTTGGCATAACTACCAGGGAAATTTTAGAAGATTATGCTCAAGGTATGTGTATTGGTTATGTCTTAAAAGCATGGCAACCTGGAGGTATAAGTACAGATTTTTTAATTCAAGATCATTTGGATACACCTATGGATTTTGAGAATATTGCCGCTTCCGGTAGTCGTTTTGGTACTGGTATGGCAATAGCAATAGATAATACTGTGAATATGGTTTCTTTAGTACGTAATTTAGAAGAATTTTTTTCGCGAGAATCTTGTGGTTGGTGTACTCCATGTAGGGATGGATTGCCATGGATAGTAAAATTATTAATTTCTTTGGAAAGTAAAGATGGTAGACCTGGTGACATAGATTTGTTAGAGAAATTGTGCTGTACACTTGGACCTGGAAAAACTTTTTGCGCCCATGCTCCAGGTGCCATAGAACCTTTAAAAAGCGCCTTAAAATATTTCCGAAATGAATTTGAATCAGGTATTTGTAAATTTTATAAAAAGGACAGAGATCATATTAGCTGTGTGCAAATTAATTAAAATATTTATAAATAAATTCATTATATGCAATGTGTATGTGTAATACACATGAGAGGTGTGAGTTTTTTTTGGACACAAATAAAAAAATAAAATCGGTAATTAAAATGATGATTTCTATTTATATAGAAGGAAAAAAGTACATAGTGGAAGATTCAAAAAACGTACTGGAAGTATGTTTATCTCTTGGATTCGATGTTCCATATTTTTGTTGGCATCCTGCTTTAGGCAGTGTTGGAGCCTGTAGACAATGCGCAGTAAAACAATATTTTGATAATAAGATAAACGATACGAAAGGTCATTTGGTGATGTCTTGTATGACACCAGTATTAGATGGTAGTTGTATTACCATTGTTGATAATGAGGTAGAAGAATTTAGAAGGAATATATTAGAGTTACTGATGATTAATCATCCTCATGACTGTCCGATATGTGAAGAGGGAGGTAATTGTCATCTTCAAGATATAACAACAATGGTTGGCCAAACATATCGTCGTTACAGATTTACTAAACGTACGCATTATAATCAATATTTGGGACCATTTATTGCGCATGAAATGAATAGGTGCATTACTTGTTATCGTTGTACACGGTATTATAATGATTACGCTGATGGTGACGATTTAGGTGTATTTGGGGTGCATGACAATATTTATTTTGGGCGATCAAAAGATGGTATGTTACAAAGTGAATTTTCTGGTAATTTAATAGAGATATGTCCTACTGGGGTCTTTACTGATAAAACTCAGTTACAACATTATGCCCGTAAATGGGATACTTTGTTTACTCCTAGTATTTGTCAACAATGCAGTATTGGGTGTAATATTATTTTAGGTGAACGTTACGGAAAGCTATGTCGTGTTGAAAATCGTTATAATGGTGATATTAATGGTTATTTTTTATGTGATCGTGGGAGGTTTGGCTGTGGTTATGTTAATGCTGAAAATAGACCTAGGAATCCTTTGTATAGGAAAGATGATGCTTGGGGTATATTGAGTGAAAAAAAAGCGATACGAGTAGCTGCTAATGCATTAAAATATAATTGCAAGAGGATAATTGGTATTGGATCGTCTCGTGCTAGCATGGAAAGTAATTTTGCTTTATTGAAACTAGTAGGATCGGAAAATTTTTATGCTGGTATTAATAGTTTTGAGCATGAGCGATTGTCGTTAATACTTAAAATATTATGTGATAGTGGTATTTATGTTCCATCGTTACGTGAAATAGAAAGTTATGATACAATATTAATATTAGGAGAGGATATAACTCAAACTGGAGCGCGAGTAGCATTATCGGTACGTCAGGCTGTTAAAGGAAGAGCGCGTAAGGAAGCAAAGATTCAAGGCATTTTTGATTGGCAGTCTGCAGCTATTATAAATAGCTCCCAAGGGAGTAAAAATTCTGTGTTAATTACTGGGATAGATAAAACGAAATTAGATGATGTTGCTATATTAACATATTATGATTCGTTACAGAATCAAGCAAGGTTTGGTTTTGCTATTGCTCATGCATTAGATCATACTGCTCCGGAAGTTAATGATTTTGATCCTAAATTAAAAGATAAATTAAATATAGCTGTACAAATATTAATAGCAGCGCGCAAGCCGTTAATTATTTCAGGAAGTAATTCAGGTAGTAAAGAACTAATTGCCTCTGCAGCAAATGTTGCTCGTGCTTTAAAAAATCGTGGCAGTGAAGTTGGAATTACCTTTATTGTAGATGCAGTAAATAGTATGGGTTTAGTAATGTTGGGTGAAAAAAATATTGATGCTGCTTTTACAGATATTTGTAGTGATGATACTTCGTCTGTTGGTCTAATAGTATTAGAAAATGATTTATATCGTCATGTAAAATCTACTCAAATTGATATTGCCTTAAATAAAATTAGTTATCTCATTACGTTAGATCACCAATATAATTTGATTCAAGATAAGGCAAATTTAATTTTGTCAGTTTCTAATTTTGCTGAAAGTGATGGAACTGTGGTGAATTATGAAGGACGTGCACAAAGGTTTTTTCGATTATATAAACCCCAGAATTATGATAAAAATACAGTTGTTTTGGAAAGTTGGAGGTGGTTGTATTTAATACATGATGTTTATACAAATTATATTAGAAAAAAAAGTTTGCATATTGATCAGATTGTAGATGATATCATTTATTATTTTCCAAAATTAATGGGAATTAAACGAGCTTCTCCGAATGCATCTTTTCGTATTCATGGGCAAAAATTGGCTCGGGCACCACATCGTTATAGCGGACGTACAGCGATGTATGCTAATGTTGACGTACATGAACCCTATGTATCAAAAGATGATAATACGATGTTTTCTTTTTCTATGGAGGGTAGTCATAATGCCCAATCTTTGCATAAACAAGTAGCATTTGCATGGGCTCCAGGATGGAATTCTCCACAAGCTTGGAATAAATTTCAAGATAAAGTTGGTGGACATTTATGTTCTGGAGATCCAGGAGTACGTTTATTATACGCTAATAATGTGGCAACATTGAATTGGTTTGATACGATTCCAAAAGTTTTTAAGGTAATTAAAAATGTCAATCGATGGTTGATAGTGCCTTATTGGCATTTATTTGGCAGTGAAGAGACTTCTCAGCGTTCTAAGTGTATTCAGGATTGCATGTTAAATCCTTATGCTATGATTAACCAATTAGATGCTTTAAGGTTAAAAATACAAAAAAACATGTTGTTGCAATTTACATGCGCCGATCAAATCTTATGTTTACCAATGAAGTTGAGCGTTAACCTACCTACAGGCCACATTGGATTACCGTTAGGTTTTCCAGATATTCCTGTATTTTTATCTGGTATGTATGCACAGGATGTGCAAGGAGTATTATCTTGATGTTTTGTGCATTAGAAACTATTATTACAATGCGTTGTGTTTCTGCTATTTTTCATGCAGTAGTTATTTTGTTAGTAGTAATGGTTTGTGGTGTGTACATGAGTTTTTTAGAGCGTAGATTATTAGCTTTGTTTCAAAATCGTTATGGTCCTAATAGAGTAGGTTGGAATGGTTCATTGCAGTTATGGGCTGATTTAATAAAAATTATGTTTAAAGAGGATTGGATTCCTCCATTTTCTGATCGTGTTATATTTGTTGTGGCGCCAGTGATAGCTTTTGTTGTATCACTAATGAGTGTATTAATTATTCCTTTTACTCCTACCTGGATAATATTAGATTGTGATATTGGTGTATTGTTCTTTCTTATGATGTCAGGACTAATGGTGTATTCAGTATTACTTGCAGGTTGGGCAAGTAATAATAAATATGCTTTAATTGGAGCTGTCCGTGCCGCGGCTCAAACGCTTAGTTACGAAGTATTTTTAGGGTTGTCTGTAATGGGTGTAGTTGCTAAAGCTGGATCGTTCAATTTAAAAAATATAGTTGAAGATCAATTATGTCTATGGAATATAATTCCTCAATTTTTAGGGTTTGTTACTTTTTTGTTAGCGGGTATAGCTGTATGTCATAGACATCCATTTGACCAACCAGAATCAGAACAAGAGTTGGCTGACGGTTATCATATTGAATATTCTGGTATTAAATTTAGTTTATTCTTTATTTCCGAGTATATCAGTATGATTGTTATTTCATCATTAATTGTGACATTATTTTTGGGAGGTT